>DATGPC010000280.1:0-2603 GCA_035305265.1 Thermomicrobiales bacterium
TACAGGCATTGCCCGACACCCGGTGGACCAATTCACCGGCTCGCCAGCGCGGGAGGATCCCGCGACATCCTGGCGGATTGTACCAGCTATGCGATCCGGCCGATCAGTCGCCATGCCCGTGCCGCATTCAGTCCCTCTGGAGCCGCCCTCATTATGCCGCTTGCCCCAACCATTCGTCAGACGCTCGTCACGCTGTTCCTGCTGCTCGCCACCATCTCCACCGGACAGATTGCATCGGCCCAAACCCCGGTCCCCAATGCGGCGTATGACCCCGACTCCCTCCACATCATCAAGCCAGGGCTCCGCGAGGCCGTCGCTGCCGAGCTGCCGTCTGGCCTGACGGTCTACGACATCGAAGTGACCTTCCCCGAGGATCCGGAGAGTCGCGTCCTGAGCGGCAAGGTGACCGTGACGTACACCAATACGACCGGCGACACGCTGGCCGAGCTGCCGTTCCGCTTGTACGCGAACAGCGCCGCCGAAGGTGAAGACGCGGTGACCATGGACTCGGTGACGATCGACGGCTCCAGCGTCGAGCCGGAGCTTTCCGAGCGCAGCTCCGTGGCGATGCTGTCGCTACCGACGCCGCTTGCGCCCGAAGAGTCCACGAGCATCGAGGTCGCGTTCACGACGACGGTTCCGGTCGATGAGCCCGCTCACTACGGCATCTTCAACTACGCATCCAGGACTGACACCTGGTCCCTCGCGCACTGGTATCCGGTGGTTGCCGGACGCGATCCAGAGGGCGGCTGGATGCTGGAGCCGACGAGCCGAAACGGTGACCCGGTCTACACCGAAACCGGGATGTACACCGTTCGCATCACCGCGCCGGAAGACCTTCAGCTCATGACCAGCGGCGTCGAGATCGCCTCGGAGCCAGCCGGCGATGGCACCGTCACGACAACGTGGAGCGCCGCGCCGAGCCGCGACTTCGTGATGCTGGCGGACGCGGATATGCAGTCCGTGACGGAGGACGTTGCCGGAACGACCGTGACGTCCTGGTTCCACGACGGGCATGGCCCGGCCGGGGAGGCAACGCTGCTCTGGACCGTCCAGTCGGTCGAGCTCTTCAACGAGCTGCTCGGGGAATACCCGTTCGTGCAGCTCCAGGCGGTCGAAGCGGCGATGTTCAATGCCGCCGGGGTGGAGTATCCGCAGCTCTTCACGATCAGCGACGGCTATTACCAATCGGCCCCTGACCTGGACGAGCATGGCTACTTCGAATTCACCGTCGCCCACGAGGTCGTCCACCAGTGGTTCTACAGCATCGTGGGGAACAACCAGTACGACAGTGCTTTTATCGATGAGGGGCTGACGAACTACCTCTCGTCACGTGTTTACTTCTCCGAGCTGTACGGCGACGAGGTCGGGCGCGAGGTCTTCGGGAACAACGTGGCGCGGCCGTTCCGGTACATGATCGAGGGAAACATGGATGTCGTCGTCGATACCCCGACTGACGCCTTCCCCTCCGAGCGCGACTACGTCAACGCCGCCTACGTGAAGGCCCCGATGGGCTTCGGCGCCATCCATGACGAGATGGGCGACGAGGCGTTCTTCGGCGGGCTCCAGGCGTACGTCGCTGAATTCCGTTTCGAGGTCGCGACACCGGCCGACATGCTCCGCGCGTTCGAAGCCGCCGCCGATACCGAGGTCCAGCCGATCTGGACGCACTGGTTCGAAGGTCGCAACGGCTCGCTCGACATCCGTGACTGACGCCATGAGCCGCATCCGTGCTCTCCCCTCATCGCTGACGTTCCAGGTCCTCGCCGTCGCCATCGTGAGTCGGATCGGCCTCTTTTGGGCCAACTGGTTCACGCTGAAGATCCTGCCGCGCCTGCCAATGTACGAAACCCAGCGTGCCGACTGGTTCCTGCCGCGCGAGCCACTGCTCGACGGCTGGGCACGGTGGGACTCGGCTCACTACATCAACGTCGCCCTGAACGGCTATGGGCTCGATAACCCCGACGAGATGGGTCAGCGCGTGGCCTTCTTCCCGCTGTACCCGATGCTGGTCCGTGCTGTTGCGTTCGTCACCGGCGCGGAGCAGAGCAATGCCGGATACGCGGTCGCCGCGATCATCGCCGCCAACCTGTGCTTCCTCGCTGCGGTGCCCCTGTTCGCGAAACTCGTCGCGCGCGTGTCGTCAATCGACGTCGCCCGCATCGCCACCACGCTGCTCTGCGTCTCACCGTTGGCGTTCTTCTTCACTGCCGCTTACACCGAATCGCTCTTCCTGCTGCTCTCGATCGGCGCGTTCCTCTTCGCCTACGACCGAAAGTGGCTACCCGCATCGGCATGCATCGCGCTCGCCTCGGCGACACGACTCTTCGGCCTCGCCCTGATCCCGGCCATCCTGCTCGTTGCCTGGCGCAACCGCGCTCCATTCCGGGACCTGGTCACGATCTGCATCGTCTCGCCGCTCGGAACGGTGGCCTTTTTCGGCTGGTTGTGGCTTGAGTACGACGACCCGCTGGCCTACTTCCGAGCACAGGCAAACTGGGGCGGCTGGCAGGACCGGGTCGGCATGTACATCGATATCCTGCGGGATCAGCCCGGTCAGATGCTCGCCAGCCCGATGTACACGATCATCCTGGTCAACGTCG
>DATGPC010000281.1:0-3199 GCA_035305265.1 Thermomicrobiales bacterium
GGTGAGATCGGAGCCCTTCATGAGAGAGGCGATCGGGCTCTCCGGCGACCAGCGGTAACCGAAGGCACCCACGGCGCAGTCGTCATCCTCCGGGATTGCACCCTTGCCCATGAGGGAGGTGCAGACCGGGGCGCCTAGCTCGTGCGCCAGCTCGCGCAGCAGCGGGGAAACCTCGTCGTCGTCGCAGCCCCCACCGGCGAAGATGAAGACCCGGTTCGCGGCCGCGATTAGGTCGGCCGCTTCCGCGACCTGCTCCGGGTTGGGTGCCGTGCGCTCGCCCTCGCCAACCGGCAGCTCGTCGATCTCGACCTCCTCGGCCATGACATCAATCGGGATCTCCAGGTAGACCGGTCGTCCACGTCCGGTCTGAACCTGCCGGAAGGCCTCGGCAACGGCGCCCGGGATCTCCTTCGCCGACATGACGCGGTGCGCCCACTTCGTGACGGGGCGCATCACGCCCATCTGGTCCTTCATCTCGTGGAGGTTGCCCTCCAGCGTGTCGAGGTACTTGCGCTCAAGATTGGTGGCGATGATGACGATCCGCGAGCTGTCAGCGAACGCCTCGCCCGCTGCGGTCACGACGTTGGTGACACCGGGGCCGGTGACGATGAGGGCCACCCCGGGCTTGCCGGTGGCGCGATAGGCCCCGTCGGCCATGTACCCTGCACCTTGCTCGTGGCGGGGGAGAATCGTGGCGATGTGATCACTGTCATAGAGGGCATCGTATGCGTCGAGGGTATGCACTCCGGGGATACCAAAGGTGGTGCGGACGCCGTGTGCCTCGAGGGCTTTGATCAGCGCCACACCACCGCGAACTTTCCGTTTCACCGACATCGTCATCGCCGCGTACTCTCCTTACCACTCGCTGCCGCGTGTCACTCGTGCCCGGTGAGGGCCAGGGCGCACCGAGCGGCGACCTGCCCGCTCATCACCGATTCCAACCAATCGGCACATGCTTGCCTAGTATAGCGCCGGTTCACGCTGCGGGGAGCGCGCCGGGGCCGCGGTCGTCGCGGCTCAACGTTGGAAGGCGTTCGCGCAACGCGGCACTCAGCCGATCCGCATGGTTCGCCGCGAGATTCAACACGTCGATCGGCCGTGAGGGCCCGGTGAGCGTAAGGAATTGCACGGGCTCGGCCACCTCGATCCTCAAGTGCGTGCGGCCGCCGATACTGAGGTAGGCAACGCCCGTTTCGCCGTCAGGGAAGATCAGGCCCTCGCGGCCGCCGGGTACTTTGCGCTGCTCCTCCTCGATGCCAATGATCCGGTCGCGTGGGATCACGGTTTCATACAGGACGCCGTAGCGGACGCGCAGGCCATCGGATTCCAGGCGGTGGGGGAGGACCACCAGCGAGGCGTACAGGCCGAAGACCCAGACCAACGCATAGATGGCCAGGATCAGGAACACCCAGCGGAGCCAGGTCCAGGGGATCAGCAACTCGAACAGGAGGATCTCGACCGGCGTGGTGAAGAGTATGACGACGATGAAGATGCCCAGGATGGAGCCAGAGTGATACGGAAAGTCGTCTGGACCGTGTCGGTAGCGCCGCGTGACCCAGCGGATAAGGCAGGCCCAGACGCGTGGCTCCATGACGAGAAATCGCGCCATGACCCGCGGAAAGAAGACGGTCAGCGCGTCCTCGGCGGCGGTCCACGGGTCAACCCCAGCGCTCCGTCCGGCGCGGAAGCGGCGCACGGCGACGATCGCCTGCCGCGCGGCGATCAGCGCTATGCCGCCCTCGATGGCGACCACGATCGCCACTGCCTGCCCGAGTGTAAGCACGCCGCCCCGGACCAGGACGATTTCGACGACGATGAGGGCCGGCAACAGCCACTTCAGGAAACGCTCCACTGCCCGTCCTCCCCGAACACGCCGCCGCACGACCCGGCGTTCTTCCTTTCTGGGCAGTGTACACTGACGGGTGCGCCGACCAGGAGCATCGTTCGGGTGCCCGATTCGAGCTACAGGTCTGCCTTTCAACGTCGGTTATTGATGCACGTCAAGCGAAGGAGAGCCAGATTTGGCGCCGAGCACCGAGGCCCAGAGCCCCGAGGAGTATTTCGAGCTGCTGGACGAACCGCGGCGAAGTGAAGTCCAGCAACTGCATGAGTTCATCCGCGCGACGGTCCCAGACCTGGCTCCGGTCATGATCTCCGGCATGATCGGCTACGGGCCGTATCGTTTTCGCTACGCCTCCGGGCGTGAGGGAGACACGGCCGTCGTGGCTCTGGCCAGCCAGAAGCGGTATATCTCTGTCTACGTCCATGCTGTGGTCGACGGGCAGTATGTCCCGGAGCGACATAAAGAGCATCTCCCGAAGGCCAGCGTCGGAAAGAGCTGCATCCGTTTCAAGCGCCTTAGCGACGTGGACTGGGACGTTCTCGGGGACATCCTCCGTGAAGCCGCCCACCATGGCGGTGCCTATGCCAAGGAATGACCGGATGCCGTCCACAGGCGGGCGGTGAGAGGAACCGCGGGTGCACTCCAGCGTGGGAGAAGCACCAGGATTGCAGGTCGTGCTGCGAGGCGTTCTGGACGACGACGAGCCTTGCTTCTTCGAGCACAAGCTCGACACTGAGGCAACCGCGATGACACGGTTCCCGACCCGTGATCGGGAGGCCTAAGAGGAGCACTGGTCGAAGGTCCTGCGCGATGGCGTGGCGGTCGCCCGCATGATCCTGGTTGACGGCCGGGTGGCAGGCAACATCGTGAGCTGGAACGACGCGGGCCGGCGGATGGTCGGTTACTGCATCGGCCCGGATTACTGGGGTCAAGGCGTCGCGACGCGCGCGCTCGCGGCCTTCCTTGAGATAGAAGAGGTCTTCCTAGAGCTGCGGTCTCGAGTGTATGCGGATAAGTGCGCTTATCCGCAAATCGGTTCGCCCCGTCCCGACACCGAGATGGCGCCCCTCTGCCTCGCTGGCGCGAGCGTGGGTGGCATCGTGGCCTCGTACAGTTGCCAGGAGCGCGTCCAGGTGCCCGAGACCGTCGAGGGCCACTCTTTGAACCTACCATGGGACGCGATCCGTTTGTACCAGCCATCGCGGGCCGGCGGTCGACTTGTATGCCTTCGGATCGTGTCGTCGTCCGCCAGAGATACGCGTCGCAGCGGACGACGTTCGAGATGCCTAGGAGTTCCACGCTGGATCCATCCCGGATTCTTCCGTTCCCGGTGCCAGTTGATAGAGGGCGTCCCAC
>DATGPC010000282.1:0-7972 GCA_035305265.1 Thermomicrobiales bacterium
AACGGCGCCGGGAAATCCACCACGATCAAGATGCTGACCGGCATCCTCGTGCCGAGCTCCGGAGAGGCAACCGTTGCCGGGATCACGCCATGGGAAAACCGCAAGCAACTCGCGCGTCAGATCGGCGGCGTCTTCGGCCAGCGCACCCAGCTCTGGTGGGACCTTGCCCTCATCGATTCGCTGGAGCTGCTGCGACACATGTACCAGGTGCCGGAGAAGCGGTTCCGCCAGAACCTGGACCACGCGCGCGAGCTGCTGGACCTCGACGACTTCCTGCGAACGCCGGTGCGACAGCTCAGCCTCGGCCAGCGCATGCGCGGTGACCTCGCGGCTGCCCTGCTCCATGACCCGCCGATCCTCTACCTTGACGAGCCGACAATCGGACTCGACATCGTCGCCAAAGCGCGGATGCGCGAGTTCCTGTCGGCACTGAACCGGGATCGTCAGGTCACCATCCTGCTCACGACGCATGACCTGGCGGACATCGAGCATCTCTGCAAGCGCATCATCGTCATCGATCACGGACAGGTGATGTACGACGGCGGGCTCGATGCCCTTCGCGGAAGATTCGGCGGGAAGCGCCATATCACGGTCGATTTCGAGCAGGAACCCGATGACGCGATCATGACGCTCCACAACGGCCAGATCTCCGTCGTCGAGCGCACCGGGCCGCGCGTCCGGATCGCATTCGACCGCACGGCGATCACCGCGCCGGAGCTGCTCGCGCGCGCCGGGCGGTACGGGAGTGTGCGAGACATGTCGATCGAAGAGCCGCAGATCGAGGAAGTGATCCGGCAGATGTACGAAGGCGCGCGAGTGTAGCAGGGGAGTCATGTCGTACGGGCGGGCGGACGGCCGGAGGCTCTCCGCCCATGCCGTGCAGCGACAAATCCCATGCGAGAATGCGTCGGTGGACTACACTGGAGATGGAAAAACCTGACCGCCGCATCATCGCCCGAGACACGAACCATGACGTCAACGACCGAGATCATCTGTTCCACCTGCGATACCGCTTTCCTCTACACGGACGCCGAGCGCACGTTCCGCGAGTCGCGGGGCCTTGAGCGGCCAACGACCTGCCCGGAGTGCCGGGCCCGCGAGCGATCACAGCGAAACGGGGACCTGATCACGCTCTACCAGAAATCTGAAACCTTCGACCCGTTCCTCTTCCCGAGCGATGCCCAGAACGGCCACAACCATGCCGGGCCGGGCCGTGGCCGCGAGGGTCGCACCATGCACCACGCCACCTGTGCCGCCTGCGGGAACGACACCAAAGTCCCGTTCGTCCCGCGAGGCGACCGTCCCGTTTACTGCCGGACGTGCTACAACGCCCGGCGAGGTCGCTGAACCCCGGATACAAAAGAGCCGCCGCATCCCGTGCTGGATGCGGCGGCTCTTTTGTATCTGAAGAATGGCGGAATCGCCGGAGGTCTACCCCTCCAGCTCCGACGCCATCTCTTTCTCTACCTCGGTCAGCGCCTCGTCGGCGATCGTGACCATGCGGTCGATCTCGTCCTTCGTGACCACCAGCGGCGGCGCAAAGTGGACGATGTTCCAGGTCCGGGTGATGAGGCCCTTCTCGGTCATCTTCTGGCCGAGGACCTTGCAGAACTTGTCGTTCTTCGCGAACGGCGTCTTCTTCTCCTTGTTCTTGACGACCTCGATCGCCTGGAGCAAGCCAACGCCACGAACATCACCGACCGACGGGTGGTTCCGGAGCTCCTCGAGGCGCTCGCGGAGGTACACGCCCATCTCGGCGCCACGCTCGACGAGGTTCTCTTCTTCGAAGATCTCCAGGTTCTTCAGCGCCGCGGCCGCCGCGACCGGGTGACCGCCGAAGGTGAGCAAGTGGCCCATCGGCACGTCCGGCTGGGACTCGAAGACCTCGAAGACCTTCGGGCCGACAACCGCCGCGCCCATCGGCTGGTAGCCAGACGTGAGGCCCTTGGCGATCGTCATGATGTCCGGCGTAACGCCCATCTGCTCCATCGCGAACATGGTGCCCGTCCGGCCAAAACCGTTGATGACCTCGTCCGCGATCAGCAGCACGCCGTGGCGGTCGCAGATCTCGCGCAGCATCTGCCAGTACTTCGGCGACGGCACGTGGACGCCGGCCGCGCTGGAGATCGGCTCGCCAATGACGGCGGCAACCGTCTCCGGCCCCTGGTTGATGATCTCCTGCTCGACGAACTTGGCCGCCATGATATCGCCGGCCTCGCCCTCGAGCTCGAAGTCGTTGCGGTAACGGTTCGGCGCCGGGACGTGGGAGACGCCGTACATGAACGGGCCGAAGAACTTCTCCTCGCGGGACGCGGTGAGGCTCATCGCACCGTGGGTCATGCCGTGGTACGAACCGCGCCGGGCGATAATCTTGTAGCGCTTGGGGAATCCGCGCATCGCCTGGACCTGCTTGGCGATCTTGATGGCCGTCTCGACGGCCTCCGAGCCACCGGAGCAGAAGTACGCGCGCGAGAGGTCACCGGGCATGATCTCGGCGAGCTTGTGGCCAAGATGCGCGGTCGGCTCGGTCGTGTACTGCACCGACGAAACGTAGGCGAGTTTCTTCGCCTGCTCGCCGATCGCTTCCGCGATCTCCTCGCGACCGTGGCCAGCGTTCACCACCCACAAGCCGGAGATGCCGTCGAGGTACTCCTTGCCGTCCACATCGACGATGGTCGATCCCTTGGCGGAGGCGAAAACGGTGAAGCCATTGTTCTCGGCGACATCAACCCACGGAAGCTGATGGGGCCACACGTGCTCTTTCGCTTTTTCGACGACATGTTTGTCTACGGTCTGGGCCATAACATTCCTCCCGGGGATCGTGTCCTGATGGCGCGCGCAATCTGAAACCGCGCGTTCTGACGTCGGGTACTCAGGTATTGGCATCCTACCGCACCGCGCCTGAGGACGCACATTATTCCGGCATTTACGCCGAACAAGGTCGAATTCCCGCCGCAGTGATACCATCAGGATCGGAACGCGTGACGCCGCCAACCGGGCTTGCCAGCGTCACAAACGGTCGATTGATGCGAAAGGACACATCGTGTCTTCAAATGAATACACCACCTCACGTTTGACGATCGATTACCGGAACGCCATGGCCAGCGCTGTGGGCGACGAGCACGGCGTGTCGGATGCCGAGCTGGACGAGCTCCAGGGCTACATCACCGAGCAGCACAACCGGATCGCCGACGAGCACTCGAAGAGTATCCAGCGCTGGCAGGACCTGCCGGACAACACCGCTCTCGCTGACGAAATCGTCGAGTTCGCGAACGAGGCGCGACAGAAGTACACCGACTACATCCTGATCGGCATCGGTGGCTCTTCCCTCGGAGCGATCGCCACGATCCAGGCGCTCTGCCACCCCTACCGCAACCTGCTTCCAGACGACAAGCGTGGCGGGCCGCGCTTCTTCGTGCTTGACAACCCGGATCCCGAGAAGGTGAAGGCGACGCTCGAGCTGGTCGATCTCAGCAAGACGCTGGTGAACGTCGTCTCGAAGTCCGGCCAGACGGCCGAGACCGCCGCGAACTTCCTCGTGGTGCGCGATGCGCTCGTGAAGGCCGTCGGTGAAGAGCAGGCAGCGAAGCAGATCATCGCCACGACCGATCCGGAGAGCGGCATCCTGCGGCAAATGTCCGATGCCCAGGGTTACCGCACCTTCCCGGTACCGCCAGGCGTCGACGGTCGCCAAACGGTGCTCAGCGCCGTCGGCCTGATCCCGGCCGCGCTCGCCGGCGTCGATATCCACGGCCTGCTGGCCGGCGCCCGGGCGATGCGCGAGCGCTCGCTCGTCGACAGCGTCCGCGAGAACCCGGCCTACCTGCTCGCCGCCCTCTCGGTCCTGGCCGACACGAAGCACGACAAGTCGATGCTCGTCACGATGCCGTATGCCGACGGGCTCTTCGGCGTGTCGGACTGGTTCCGCCAGCTGTGGGCGGAAAGCCTCGGCAAGAAGCTCTCGACCGACAACACGGTGGTCTACGCCGGCCAGACGCCGATCAAGGCGCTCGGCGCGATCGACCAGCACTCGCAGGTCCAGCTCTACACCGAAGGGCCGAACGACAAACTGATCCAGCTCATCGCGGTCGACGCCTACCGGGACGAAGTCGCCATCCCCGAGCCGCCGCACGAGGACCTCGACTACCTGAAGGGGGCCGAGCTCGGCCAGCTGCTCTCGCGTGAGCGTCTCGCAACCGCATGGGCGCTGACCCAGGCACAGCGACCCAACCTGACCATCCATGTCCCGACGATCGACGCCGGGATCATCGGCGAATTCTTCTATATGATGCAGCTCCAAACCGTGATGGCTGGCGCGTTGTATCATGTAAACCCGTTCGGGCAGCCAGGCGTGGAGGCCGGCAAGAACGCGACCTATGCGCTCATGGGCCGCGCCGGCTACGAGGAGCTTCGCGAGGAGCTTCTGGCAGAGCCCGGCGACGCCGATTCGTATATCAACAGACCGTCCTAATCGGTCGTTTCCGGCCCCTGGTCCCGGCGCCATGACGTGGTGAACCGGGATCAGGGGCCCACGAGGCAGCACTCCTTTGTCGACGCAGCCGTACCTCGTCCGAGTCGCGACCGCTACGATCCTGATCATCGGTATCGTGGTCGCGGCATGGCTCATATGGCAGGTTCGCTCGATCCTGCTCCTGCTCAGCGTGGGCATCCTCTTCGGAGCGATCATCGAGCCGCTGGTCAATCGTCTGCGCCGGATCGGCCTGAGCCGGGGCCAGGGGCTGTTGTTGCTCTACGTTGCCTTCTTCGCCATCCTGGGCGGGGCGCTCTACTACATCCTGCCGCTCCTCGCGAAGCAGGTCACCGCGTTCGACGATGCGATCCCGGCCATCTTCGCCAACCTTCGGGAGCAGGCGCTGGAGAGCGGAAGCTCGCTGATCCGCCAGAGCGGGTTCCGGGCGCTGATCCAGCTCGAGAGCGCGTGGAACAACCTTCGCAACAGCCCGAATTTTGACCCGAACCAGGCGTTTTCCATCGTCAACTCGGTCTTCGCGTTCAGCCTGACCGCGATCTCGATGCTGATCGTCACCTTCTACTGGACCGTGGAGAAGCTCTCCGTCAAGCGCTGGGTGCTGGGCCTGTTCCCCTTCTCACACCGCGCGCGGGCCCACTCTGTCTGGGATGAGATCGAGTACAAGCTTGGTGGATGGGCTCGCGGCCAGCTTCTCCTGATGCTCGTGATTGGCACGATCTTCGGCGCCGTGTTCTGGGCAATCGACCTGCGGTTCTGGCTCGCGCTTGGCATCCTTTCGGGCATCACCGAGGCGATCCCGTATATCGGGCCGATCTTCGCGGGAGCCGTTGCGGCGCTCGTCGCGCTCACGGATTCCCCGGAGAAAGCCATCATGGTCGTCGTGATCGCGTTCGTGGTGCAGCAGCTCGAAGGCGCGTTCCTGGTTCCGCGCATCATGAAGAATTCCGTGGGACTGACGCCGCTGACTGTGATCCTCGCCGTCCTTGTCGGGAACGCGCTCGGCGGGCCGATCGGATCGATCATCGCAATCCCGCTCGGGGCCGCTGCCCAGGTCATCATCGGCGCGCTCCTGCGCTCCCGTGATGACGCGATCGCCGACGAACTGCATATGCTGGATGTCCAGCCGCTGTCGCCGGGCCACTTCGACTCGCCCTTCGTGCAACCGAGCAAGAGCCGGTTCCTCCTGCGCTCGTCCCATCCGTCCCCGACCGATGCCAGGGCGAAGACCTGATGCTGAACCAGCTTCTCAACCAGCTGAAACACGATGAGGACCGGCAGGCTTACACCCTGACCGCGCTCTTCGACGACATCATCGATGCCGAGCAAACGCTCACGCAGCTCCGCCGCAGCCGCCAACCCGCGAGCCAGATCTCGGTGATCTTGCGCGAGCGCGTGCTCGATCCGGACGCGCAGGCGCCCTATCGCGCCGTGCTGTCTGAAGTCGTCGAGCGAAGCAGCCTCGAAGCCGCGGGCAACTGGCTGCAGGGGCTCGTCTCACTTGTCTTGCCGGACCGCGCGACCTACCTCGCGGCCGGCCCGATCGGCATGATCCTGTCGACGACTCGCGACTCCGCCGGGAACCTCGATAACGACCATGAGAACGGTCAGATCGGGGGGCGGGTCCCGACGCGACAGCTCACCGAGACGTTGCAGGCGTTCGGGTTCGATCGTGACGAGGCGCAATACGTCGAGCAGCGGGTCGTCGTCGGATCACCGCTCATTGCGGCAACCTCCGAGGATGTCGACACCTTGCGCGGCGTGCACCGGATCTTTTCACAGAACACCCCGGTCTACGTCGGCCTGGCCCGTACCTCCTCGTCGATCTCCCGACGAGCCTCCCGCCTGGTGACAACCGGACCGCGCTCCAGCGGATCGGTGGTGATCGCGGACGCCGTCTCGCCCCTCATCCATCTGGTCGAGACTTCGTCGCTGTACGGCACCACGCGCGACCTGCGCGGACGGATCGTCCACTCGCGCTATGGCGAGGTGATCGGCCGCGTCACGGACGTTCTCTTTGAGCCAGAGCCGGACACGGTCCCCTCCCCGCTCGCCATTCACGGGATCAGCGACGACCAGCTCCTCCTGCGGTACCTGGTCGTGCGGCTCGGAGGCCGTCTCGGCCTCGGGCGGCAGCGTATCGCTATCCCGGCGGAGCGCGTTTCGTTCAACGGTCCCGACATCATCGTCCGAATCACGCATGAGGAGATGGTCGAAGCGCCCCGCTTCGACGGCAGCAATACGCTGAGCCGCCAGGACGAAGCCGCCATCCGCCGGCATTTCGACGAGCCGTTCTACTGGATCACGAATCCCGAATAACCAGGATTCACGCCTGAGCGGACCATCCGTACCGCCGGACCTCGTGTCCGGCGTTCACCCCGGCGACAGGCGCCGCTCTCAAGGCACCGCGTCCCGTCACCTCACAACCTCTCCGCGAAACGCCAACGGACCCGGAGAGTGTCTCTCCGGGTCCGTATTTGTGCTCAGTCAGGACTGTCTACGCGTCGATTGGCTCGCCGTCGTCGACCTGTCGGATCGCGTTCAGGACAATTTGCCAGGCCGGCGCGCCTTCCCGCGCGAACATCACCTTGCCGTCCTTGCCGATGACGAACACGGAGCGTTGGATGCCGCCCTCGGGCTTCACCGCCCCATACGCCTTCGCCGCCTGCATGTCCTCGTCGACCAGGAGCTCGAAGTTCAGCGCATGCGCCTCGCGGAATCGCTCGTGGGTATCCGCGTCATCAGGATTCACCCCAACCGGCTCGATGCCGGCACGGCGGATGTGATCGATGTTCTTCCGCACCTGGATCAGCTGATCCGTGCAGCCGGGCGTAAAATCCTTCGGGTAGAAGATCAGCATCACCCGGAGCACGCCCCTGAGGTCACTCAGGCGAAAATCTTCGCCGGATCCTGTCTTTGCAACGATCTCCGGCGCCTCGACGCCAACCTCGAGCAGGGCCATCGCGGACTCCTTCCGGCGGCCTACGGCACCGCAAGCATGCGGTCGAGCGCGATCTTCGCCTCGGCACGGGTCACGTCGTCGACCTTGACCTGGTTCACTACCCGGCCCTCAACGAGATGCTCCAGCGCCCAAAGGATGTACGCCGGGTGCACCCGATACATCGTCGAGCAGGGGCAGATCACCGGATCGAGGCAGAAGATGGTCTTGTCCGGCATCTGGCTCTGCAGGCGCCGCACGAGGTTGATCTCCGTGCCAACGGCCCACGTCGTGCCAGCCGGCGCGTCGCGGATCACGTCGATGATGTACTCCGTCGAGCCATCGAGGTCGGACGCCTGGACGACTTCCGCGCGGCACTCCGGGTGGACGATGACGTTGACATCCGGGTGCTCGGCCCGTGCCTTCTGGATCTGCTCGACCGAGAAGCGGGCATGCACCGAGCAATAGCCCTTCCAGAGGATGACCTTCGCGTTCCGCAGGGCCTCCTCGGTGTTGCCGCCGAGCGGCTGGAACGGGTCCCAGAC
>DATGPC010000283.1:0-3076 GCA_035305265.1 Thermomicrobiales bacterium
CTGGACGCCGATCGCCAGCTCCCGCTCGATATCGGCGGTGCGGCTCGGCCCGGTGACGAAGGTCGCGTAGGATGGCCCATTCGCGGCGATCCGGCGCAATACCGGCGAGGCCTCGTCCAGCGATGGCACCAATTTGTCGGCCGGGCAGAGCACGATCAGGCGCTCCGTCATCAGGCTGACCGAGCGGTCGGCGAGTGTTGGCTCGTTCAAGAGCACGGATCCGGTTTCGACGATCGCCAGCTCCGCGACCGTGACCCCGAGCGCGGCATCCCGCACCTCGCTGGCGCCAGCTGCGAGCTGATGGGCGATGCCGGCATCGCGGAGGACCCCGGCCAGACCGGGAAACGCCGCGTCGACGGAATGGCTGATCCAGACCGGTTCCTCGTCGCCCGCGCCGGGTACCTCGCGGATCAGCGTCACCACATCGTTGAGGCCCGACAACATCGCTGTCGAGCCTCCTGCCGCCGCGAGCCGGGCGGCGAACTCCTCGAACGGGTCACGATCGTCGGGCTGCGACATGGGTTGCTTACCCGACCTCGGCCTGCTGGGCGGCGTGGTCGGCCAGCACCTCGTCCTGCATGTCGTGGAGGTGCTGTTCCATCACGGCCGTCGCGCCCTCGGTATCGCCTTCGAGCAGCTTCTCGATGACCTCGCGGTGCTGCTTCAGGGCCTTGTGGACCCACGCCGGGATGGTCGAGTCGATCTGCTGGAAGATCGCGATCTGGGTCCAGATGCTGTTGATGATTGCGTCGAGGCGCTTGTTCTCGGCGGTCGAGACCAGCCAGCTATGGAAGCCGCGGTCGGTCTTCAGGAACGCGTCCGCCGCCTCCTGCAGCTCTTCTGGCGTCTCGGCGTTGCGCAGGAGCCGCTCGACGTGCTCGAGCTCGAAGAGCGCGCGCTTCAGCTCCTCCTGGCGGTCCTTGCGGCTGATCCGCCGCGCCGCGAAAAGCTCGAGGGCGAGACGGAGCTCGAAGATCTCCTCGAGGTCGCGCTGGCTAAAGGTGGCGACGAAGAAGCCGCGGTTCGGCTCGGCAACCACGACACCGTCCTGAACCAGCTGGTGCAGCGCCTCGCGGATCGGTGTGCGGCTGACGCCGAGCTCATTGCTGAGGCGCAGGTCCGACAGCTTCTCGCCGGCTTTCAGCTCCTGGCGGAGGATGCGGTCGCGAAGGATGCGGTAGACATCCGACCCCAGGTTTCGTCGCTCGATTGGTTGGAGCGTGCTGGTAACGCTCCGGCCTCTGTCAGCCATGGCAGGATTCCCCACAAGACCGTCTCCCGTGACGGTCGTCGTCATGCATCTCAGCGATCGCGGGATCACCCGGATAACTCTTCTCCAGGCGCATTGCTTCGTCTAGTGTATACATTTGCATCTCGTTGGTCACTATACATCACCTCTGGCGGGGAATGTTGGTGTATCGTGCACGCATCTCGTACACCGTTTTGGGGAAAGGGAGACTGATGGGCGCTCTTCGACTGGCTTCACGAATGGAACGGATCGGCACGGAGACGGCGTTCGCCGTGGGCGTTCGCGCCCGTGCCCTCGAGGAGCAGGGCCGGGATGTGGTCAAGCTCCAGATCGGCGAGCCGGACTTCGACACGCCGGCGAACATCGTCGATGCGGCTGTGGAGGCGCTGCGGTCCGGCTGGACCCACTATGGGGCCGCTGCCGGCGATCCGGAATTGCGCGCGGCGATTGCCAACTACATCCAGCGGTCGCGCGGCGCAAGCTACACCCCGGAGCAGGTTGTCGTGACGCCGGGCGGCAAGCCGGTCATGTTCTTTCTGATCCTGGCGCTGCTCGAAGCGGGTGACGAGGCCATCTACCCCGATCCCGGCTTCCCCATCTATCGCTCCATGATCGATTTCACCGGCGCGACCTCCGTGCCGATCCCGCTGCGGGAAGAAAACCAGTTCCGTCTCGACGTCGACGAGCTGGAGAGCCTGATCACCGGGCGCACGCGGCTGCTGATCCTGAACAGCCCGGGAAACCCGACCGGCGGCGTCCTGAGCCGGGAGGATCTGGAGCGGATCGCGAAGCTGGCGGTGCAGCATGACCTCGTTGTCCTGGCGGACGAAATCTACAGCGAGCTGATCTACGAGGGTGAGCACGTTTCGATCGCGACGTTCCCGGGCATGCTGGAGCGCACGGTGATCCTCGACGGGTTCTCCAAGACCTACGCGATGACCGGCTGGCGATTGGGGTACGGCTTGCTCCCCGAGCCCCTGGTCGAGCCGGTCGTGACGCTCATGGTCAACAGCAACTCCTGCACGAACGTCGCGACGCAGCGGGCGGGGATCGAGGCCCTCACCGGGCCGCAGGATGCCGTCGCGGAGTTCCGGGAGGCGTTCCGGCGCCGGCGGAAGCTGATCGTGGATGGCCTGAACGATATCCCGGGGATCACCTGCGTCATGCCGTCCGGCGCGTTCTACGCATTCCCGAACATCTCGTCGTTCGGGATGACGAGCGATGAGTTCGAGCTGCGGTTGCTGAACGAGTACGGCGTCGCGGGCGTCTCCGGCACAAGCTTCGGCGCGGCGGGCGAGGGGTACCTGCGCCTCTCGTACGCGGCCTCCGAAGAGAGGCTGTCGGAAGCACTGGTGCGGATCCGGCAGGCGGCGGAGGCGTGGGGCGGGTAAGTACCCAACAACCCGTCATCCTGAGCCGCAGCAAGGGCCCGCTCCCGCTTCTCGCCCTGCGGGCTCGGCCGGAGGACCCGACGCGAAGCGCAGTGGCAGGGTCCCATTCCAGCCGGTAGCCAGGATCTCCATCGCGACATTAAGTCCCGGCGATCGGTGCTGGCTGTTAACACGCGTCGCGTTGGGTGCCTCGCTTTGCTCAGCATGACAGGGTTCTGGGAGGACGCGCTGCGGCACGCGGCACATCCTCCCAGCCGTCATCTGCTACACGTTGTACTCGGACAGGATGCGGTCGCCGTCCTCCTGCGCGCGCTGGAGCGATTCCTCGGCGCTTTGGCTCCCTTCCATGAAGAGCTGCAGGTTCGGGATCAGCGCGTCGACCTCCATCGGCGAATACCCCGCAAACGTCGGACGGATCGTCGCGAACTCCAGCGTG
>DATGPC010000284.1:0-5284 GCA_035305265.1 Thermomicrobiales bacterium
GGACGCCGGGTCGGCGCTCATGGCGATCGGCTACGGCGAGGGCAACGACCGGACCGTCAACGCCGCGCGCGAGGCGATCGAGAGCCCGCTGCTGGAGATGAATATCCAGGGCGCGAAGGGCGTGCTCTACAACATCTCCGCAGGCTCCGGCCTCACGCTGTTCGAGACGAGCGAGGCGGCGGAGGTCATCCGCGCCGCGGCCGACGAGGATGCCGAGATCATCTACGGTACGTCCATCGACGAGAGCCTGGGCGACGCGGTGATGATCACGCTGATCGCGACCGGCTTCGACGAGGTGCCGGGCGTCTACGACCAGTATTCGTTCAGTGCCGGGCAGCAGCCGGAACCCGCGTACGGAGGCCAGCGCCAGCAGGCCGAGCCGCGTCGCCAGCAGGCGCCGCAAGGCGGCCAGCAGCCGGTCTACCCGGACGACGAGTGGGAGTCCGAATCGTCGATCATCCGGTTCCTGCGGGAGCGGTAAGGAACGCCGGTTCGATCCAGATGTGAATGCCCCGATGCCCGCGCGACCGTCGTGCGGGCATCGCTGTCCCGGTGCCCCTACAAGGGAGGTTGACGAAGATGCGCTGTCCATACTGCAAGGCTGACGATACCCGCGTGGTGGACAGCCGCGACGTGAACAACGGTGAGGCGATCCGCCGCCGCCGCCAGTGCCCGAACTGCGAGCGCCGCTTTACGACCTACGAGCGGGTCGAGGCTGCCGCGCTCATCGTCGTCAAGAAGGACGGCCGGCGAGAGGAGTTCAACCCGGACAAGCTCCGATCGAAGCTCCGCGTCGCCCTCACAAAACGCCCGGTCGCCCAGGATGACCTCGACAAGCTGATCGCGAAGGTCGAGGCCGACCTGATGGCGATGGGGACGAAGGAGGTTTCGTCGCACGACATCGGCGAGAAGGTCCTCGCCGAGCTGAAGACGCTGGACCACGTCGCCTACATCCGCTTCGCCTCCGTCTATCGCCAATTCGCCGACATCGACGACCTGCGCCGTGAGGTGGAGGGACTGTCGCCGAGAGACGAATAGCTTCCGATCCACCGCAGCTTCTACGACGTTTGAGAGGCGCAAGGATGGACGACGTCCAGCTTGACGGGCCGGGCGTCGTCGATTCGACTATGGCTGCTCCATCAGCGGTACGAGCCAGGTGATGCCCGCGCCTTCCGGTATCTTGACCCATTCGGAACCCTGGATTGTCAGGTCCAGCTGCCATGATGGGCTGGGCTCACTTTCCCACGTTGCTCCTCCGACGACGACCATGGTTCCGTCCGGCGAGAGGCGAATATCCCCCTGGACATCCTCGGGAAGCGGCGGCAACTCGCGTACAACGGCTTCAGTTCCGCTGAGATCGATGGCCAGCAGCGTACCGGTGCCAGGGTCGAGGACCGAGATCGGGGCATGGCTCGCGGTCTGCACGAGCCGGGGAGGGAACCATTCCTCCTGGTCGTCAGCGGGCGGTGTCGACCGCGTGTCGACCGGATCAGTGATCTGCGTCCCGCTCACGGGATGGACGACCAGCGCGTCGCCGGCGCCATCGTTCGGCATGACGACAATTGGCGCGAGCTGATCGGTCCACACCATGACCGATGTGGTCCCGGCGAACCACGGCTTCCCAGCGACGGTCGTTACTTCTCCAGTGTCAGTCGTGAGGATCACCAGGTTCGATGTTTCATCGTCGAGCCGTTCCTGCACGTGAACGAGGTTCGGTTGCGTCGTCGATGGCATGAGCATGAGCGTGCCATCACCTGCGTAGAGTTCGGTCGCGGTGGCGTTTGGCTGCAGCGGAAGCCGGTAGACGGCGTTTTTCGTCGTATAGATGACCGCGTCCCCGTCTTCGACCCACTGAAAGAACGCGTACAACGGCGCAATGAAGGGCTCACTGCGAACGACTTCTTCGCCGGTTGCGACATCGACCACGCTGATCGTCGTCTGGGCGGTCGGGGCACTGTGAGATGTCAGGTTGGAGACAAATGCGAGCCGCGATGCGTCTGGGGACAGTGAGATGTTCGTTACCTCCGGGAAGTCTTCGGGAATCGAAACCCAATGCACGGATTCCAGATCGTCCTCGATCACCGCGACGTCACCTCGCGCGCCAACCGCTGGCTGCAATGTCGCGCTGCCTTCCGTTCGGTATTCGCTCGCCGCGACCGCGACGCCTTCCTGGTTGGCTGCAGTCGCCACGACCAGATGGGCCGAGGACGGGAACTTCGCGCCAGTGAGATCCGGCAGGGTGGACCAGGTCATGGTCTCGAGATTGAGCAGGCTCCAGGCCTCCGGTGCATCGGCGACCGTCGAGATCTGGAGGGAGCCACCCATGTTGGCGTCCCCTAGAAACGACGAGAACGTGCCTGGACTCAACTCGATCCATTCATGTGTCTTGATGTTCATCAGGACCGTGCCGGTGGAATCACCGTTCGAGATATTGATCCTGACGACGCCGGGAACGTGAGTTTCCCATGCCGAAGTAACGTTATGGGAGAGTACGATCGGCCTCGGTTCCTCCGGGCAGGCGAGGGTGAGATCACCATCCGGTGTGATGTAGAGGACGGTGCCATCCATGGGCGGCGATTCGACTCCGGAGTGGAGCGGGATGGAGGTGCTGAAATCGCATGCGGTGGCCGCCTTCTCATTTTCGGCCGTCGCGACTGGTATGGGGGTCATCGGCGCCTGGGCGTAGCGGCCCTCGGATGGCGCCGGGCCGTTCCCGTCACGGCCGATGTCGTCGACGAAGACGCGCCAGGCGCCAAACCCGGCGATGACGATCAAGAGGGCGAGCGCGGCGTTGGCCATGCCCGTCCATCCCATGCGGAAGAGCGGCGTTGATGTGCGATGTACTGGTTTGCGGCGCCCGATCGGCGGGCGCATCGCCGGTGCGGCGTTCTCCATGATGTCCTCCCACGTTCGCGTCCTGAGGTGGTCCGGCATGGTTTGGGACGCGGCCGCGTTGGGCCGCATCGCCTGCTGGACCCTCAGGTACGTCGATTCGAGGTCCGAGGTTGGGGGAGGGGTGTCGCCGTCGATGACACGGTCGCCGTATTCGAGGAATGCCTGCTGCTCGTCGCGGGATGCCTTACTGAATCGTTTCATCATCGTGTTCCCTTGTCGTCGCCGAGGAGCTCGCGGAGGCGCTTGTAAGCCCGGTGGTTCGCCGTGCGCACTCCGGCAATCGTCATCCCGAGCGTTTCAGCGATCTCGGTGCCTTTGAGCCCCATCGCCCGCATCTGGACGATCTGCTGCTGCTTCGCCGGCAACTTCGCGACGGCCCGGCGGACGAGCTCGCGTTCTTCCGCAGCGATCGCTTCCTCTTCCGGCGATCGACCATGATCCACCATCCACGGCTGGGCGGATGGCGCCTCGAGGTCGATCGCCGGGCGATGCTTCCGAGCCTTGTCGATGACAACGTTTCGGGCGATCAGCATCAGCCACGAGCGGAACGTCGTCCCTTCGCCGCGCATCTGTGGCTTGTATCTCGGCAGCGCGGCGATCGCCTTGATGAACACTTGGCTGGTGGCGTCCGCGGCGCGGTCCTCGTTGGCGAGCCGTTTCATGGCGTAGCGCCAGACGAGATCGACGTAGGCGTCGTAAAGCGGCGCGAATGCCGCCGGGTCGCGTTTCGCATCCTCGATCAACGCGATCTCCCGCTCGGCGGGGGAGAGGGGACGGCCGCTCGTATGCGATCGCTCGCGTGGCGACACGTCATCCTCCCCGGCGAGCCGGTGGCTTCCTGTTATGGCGGCGATGTCACTCCTGCCCAACCCGAACCCTGCTTTCCTGCGTCACGGGATCCCGCGCGATCGGTGTGCACATCTCGTAAACGTGGGATTGGGAGAAACATTACATCAGGGGGAGTGATTCACACCGAGGGACGCCATTGGACGCGGATGACGCGGCGGCTGACGTTCGTGCGAGGGGCGCGTCTATTTGCCCGCACGAAATCGCGCGATCAATGGTGTTCCTCGTCTGGCGCGCCCCTCGATATCGACCTTCGGGCGATGGGCGTAGAGCCTGCGGCCATACGCCCGTACGGTGCATACGTCAGAAACACAAAAACGCCCGGACGGTTATCCCGCCCGGGCGCTTTCTGGTGCGATGTGTTGGCCGGATGCCTTACGCCATGTGCGGCTTGAGGCGATCCATGATGGCTTCCTTCGGCATCGCGCCGATGATCTTGTCGACCGGCTCGCCGTTCTTGTAGACGATCATGGTCGGGATGTTGAAGACGCCGAGCTGGCCGGCGTACTGCTGGTTCTCGTCGACGTTCACCTTGGCGATCTTGACGCTGTCGGCTTCCTCAGCGGCGATCTCCTCGAGGACGGGGCCGACCATGCGACAGGGGCCGCACCACGGGGCCCAGAAGTCCACGAGGACGGTCTTGTTGGCCTCGTCGAGGACCTCGGACTGGTAAGTGGCGTCGGTAACGGTAACTGGCTTGGACATGTGCTGTTGTTCCTCCATATGTGCTATCCCTGAGGATGTTACTTCCCTAATGATAGCACGGGCCGCAACCCCGGTACACCTGTTCGGGTGCCGGTGTGGCGGCGGTCCGGTGACCATGGCTCTATACTACGGTTCGTGATGACGCCTCGCAATGAATCCCACCACGACGACACAATCACTGTTGCCATCGATGGCAATTTCCTTGCCTTGCCCGCGTCCGGCATCGGGACTTACCTGCGTGGGCTGCTGGATGCCCTGAATGCGGATGCCGATTCGTTGGGCGTCCGGATGCACCTCGTCGAGCCGGCGCCCGGGCGATTCCTGCATCCAGGCTCGAAGCAGCACCGGTTCCTGTGGGATGCGTTCGGGGTGGCGGGCGGCGTTCTGGCAGCCAGGGATCCGAAGCCGGACCTGCTGCACCTGCCGCAGATGTCGGCGCCGCTGTCGTCGCCGATCCCGGTCGTGGCGACGATCCACGATGTGATCCCGTTCGTGATGGACGACTATCGGGCGAGTCGCGCGATGCGGCTCTATCTCGCGACGATGGCGCGTTCGGTGAAAAAGGCGAAAAGGGTGATCGCACCGTCCCGGTCCGCGAAGGCGGATATCGCACGCGTGCTCGGCATCCCGGCGGACCGGATCCGGGTGATCGAGGAGGCGGCCGACCCGTCCTTCGTGCCGGCGACGGGTGGGTCGGCGAGAGCGCTGGTTGCGGAGAAATGGGGACTGACCGGGCGGTACCTGTTCAACATTGGCGGGTTCGACCGTCGGAAGAACCTGCCGCTACTGATCGCGGCGTTCGCCGCCGCGTTGCCGTCGCTCGATGACGATGTCCGGC
>DATGPC010000285.1:0-4921 GCA_035305265.1 Thermomicrobiales bacterium
ATCGGCTATTCGATGAAGCGGGCGATGGGCATCCGGAAGAGCTGGACGGCAAAGATCCTCCCGTTCCTCCTCTACACCGCGATCACCATTCCGCTCGTCGTGCAGATCGGCGTTACGGCTATCGTGCCCGACGCCGGATTCGCGTCCTATTCCGGGTATCTCGCCGGCATCTTCCTGACGGTCGGCGTCTTCGTCGGCACCGCCGCACCGGAGATGATCTGCGTCGACCGGCACGAGCGCACGCTCCCCCTCTACTTCGCCCGTGCGATCACCCGGGGCGATTACGTCCTCGCCAAGACGATCGCCATGGTGATGCTCACCATGACGCTGACGGTGATCCCGGCGATCCTGCTCTGGCTGGGACGGCAGCTGGTCGCCGAGAGCGTCGGAACGGCCATGCGCGAGAACATCGGCGATCTCGGTCGCGTCATCTTCGCGGGCGCCATGATCGCGCTCGTCCTAAGCGCGATCGGGCTCGCCGTCTCGTCGTTCACGAATCGCAAGGGCGTAGCGATCGCGCTGATCATCTTCCTGTTCGTGGTCGTTACCGGCGTGGCCAATGTCGGGATCGAGGTTCTGAACGATCAGGACTGGAGCCGATACCTGATCGGCCTGCACCTGCCGCTGCTGTTCGAGGGCATGAACGCGCACCTCTTCGGCAATAACCAGGATCCCGTCATTGACCGGGTGGACCTTCCGCTCAGCGCCTATATCGGCTGGATGTTCACACTGATCGCGCTCTGCCTGGTGATCTTCCGCTGGCGCTATGCCCAGAGCGATGACACCTGAGTGCCGATCCGCACCGGCGCCTACTCCGTCACGACATACGTGCCGGCCATCCGGTCATGGATGGTCTGCTTGTGATGATGCCCTCGCATCGACCAGGCATCGTAGAGCGCGAAGACGCCGCTGGCGAAGATAACCAGGTCGATGATCACGTACAGCCCGCCATCCGACGTCTCCCAGACGAGCCAGTCGGAGACGAGTTGGAGGATCGCCGGGATCAACCAGACCAGACTCCGGACAAACGCCTTCTGCAAACCGGGCGCTGCGCCTGTCGCGTCGATGACCCGAAGTCCCATCAGCCGCTTTCCGAGCGTCCCGCCCATGCCGTTAAGGATGATGACGTAGCCGCTGCTGATGAGGGCGTTCAACAACAGCGTTGGCCAATGCGGCTGAAGTGAACCGGGATTGTCCCCGACCTCGAATTGGGCGATGCCTACAAGCACGAGCCCGAAGACGATCACGAGACCGACCACAAAGTCGATCAACAGCGCGCCAAGCCGTTGGCCGAACGACGCGAACGCCACACCGGGAAGGATCGCCATCGATTCCCGTCCAGTTACGGGCGTCACCATGTCACGTTTCTCCTTGCGCTACCGCGCGATCACGGCACGCACTCGACTACGCCCAGCGTTATCCCGCCGCGCAGACTGAAACGTGCATGTCGTCCTGGATATCAGCTATGTCCCCATCTTACTGGATAGAACGTCAGGTCAAGGGTTTTGGTTCACGCAATGCACCCAGGATGCTATGTCGACACCGTGCCCTGTCTTGTTCATCGAGTTGGCCACACTATTGCGTTTGCCTTCAGTCACCCCTTCACCGTACCCCCAGCGCAGGACCCGCTCTTTCCTACGCCACGTGAAGTGGACGTCGTCCCCCGATCTTGTGATACCCTCAGCCCCGTCGCTGTTATCCGGCGACATTCCCCGCATGGAACAGAACCTGCGTTCCCCTACCCGGCCGGACGTTCGGCCGCCCACACAGGGCAACGTTCTTCGCATCGAAGCTCCGGAGTACCGTCTTTTCTATGGGACATGCCAGTATCTCGAATACCGGAACCGTCGCCCGTCCGCACGCTCAGCGGGAGGAGCGAAAGTTCCGACCGGATATCGAGGGACTCCGCGCCATCGCGGTGACCCTCGTTTTGCTGGAGCACGCCGGAATGGCGGCAGTCAGCGGCGGCTTCATCGGCGTTGACGTCTTCTTCGTCCTTTCCGGCTTCCTCATTACCGGAATCCTCCTTCGCGAGGTGACGAAGAGCCGGCGCATCTCCTTCACCGAGTTCTACGCGCGCCGCGCACGTCGACTCCTCCCGGCCAGCACCCTCGTGCTGATCGCGACGGTCGTCGGCAGTTACATGTACCTCGGCTACAGCCGGGGCAACGAAGTCGCCGGCGACGCGAAATGGGCCGCGCTTTTCGGGGCGAACTGGCGGTTCATCCAACAAGGAACCGACTACCTGGGCGCCCAGGAACCTCCCTCCCCGCTGCAGCACTTCTGGTCGCTTGCGGTGGAGGAGCAGTTCTACTTTGTCTGGCCGGCGATGGTCCTGTTGCTCGCGGTCGTCGCCAAGCGCATCCCCCTACGCCTGAAGCTTGGGGTCGCTCTCTCGCTCATCATCGCGGGATCGCTCGCCTGGTCGATCTACCAGACAGAGCAGAACGCCGCCATCGCCTACTTCTCGCCGTTCACCCGGGCCTGGGAGATGGCCGCAGGCGGTTTGCTCGTCGTTGCGTCTCCATTCTTCCTGCGCCTGAATCGGTCCTTCGGCCCGATCCTGAGCTGGATCGGCACGGCGTTGGTGATCATGTCGGCGTTCATGTTCGACAGCTCAACCCCGTTCCCCGGCAGCGCCGTGGTCCTCCCGGTGCTCGGCACGTCGATGGTCATCGCGGGCGGCACGATCGCGCCGCATACCGGCGCCGAACGCGTGCTGAACGCAGCGCCGCTCCAGTGGATCGGCAAGATCTCCTACTCCCTCTACCTGTGGCACTGGCCGCTGCTCATCATCACGCCGGGAATCGCTGGTCGGAGCCTGAGCCTCGCCGAGAACATGGGCGTGCTCGCCGTCTCGGTCGTGCTGTCGTGGATCACCTTTACGCTGCTGGAGAACCCGGTACGCGGCTCGGAGATCCTGAAGCGCGCGACGCCGTTCGCCAGCGTTGGCCTTGGCGCGGTGCTCGTCGTCGCCTCGGTCGGGGTTTCCTCCGGCTACATCGAGCGTCACCGTGAGCCGCCCGCCGTCGAGATGGAGCAGGTCCACCTCCAGGATTACCCGTCCGACCCCGAGGTGCAGATGCTCGTCCAGCAAAGCGAAGACGCCAAGGACTGGCCAGAGCAGCCACCTCGCATCAAGAACGAGGCGTACAGTGATGAGTGCGACGTTACGCGCATGGACACCACCTCGCCAATGTGCGAGTTCGGCAACCCGAACGCCGAGCGGACGCTGGTCCTGTACGGTGATTCCCACGCCGCGATGTGGATTCCCGCGTTCAACGAGATCGGCGCAGCGGCCGATTGGAAGGTCGTCCAGCTGACGAAGCCGGGTTGCATCGTGCCGGACTTCCCCAACTACTCCAATATCCTCGGCCGCGAGTACACCGAATGCGCCGACTATCGCGAGTTCGCGCTGGAGAAGATCGAGGAAATCCAGCCCGATCTGGTGATCGTCGACAGCGCGCGCAAGGGCGTGATCCTCTCCGAGAATGGTGAGCCGAACAGCGATGACGCCGCCGTCCATGCAGCCTGGGAAGAGGGACTGGACCGCACGCTCTCGGAGATCCGTCCGAACACCGACCGGCTGGTCGTGCTCGGGGATATCGCGTACGCGCCGGAGCCGGGACTCGACTGCCTCACGGCCAACCCCAACGATGCCGACGAATGCGCCGTGCCCATCGAGGACGCCGTGCTCGCCGAACACAACCGGATGGAAGAAGACGTCGCCCTGCGCAACGACGCCGAGTTCGTCGACCTCGTCCCGCTCTTCTGCACGGACGAGATCTGCCCCGCGGTCGTCGACGGCATCACGACCCGACGGGACGCGATCCATGTCAACGAGAACTACGCGCTCTGGCTCTCGGAGGCGCTCGGAGAGCGGACCGGCCTGCTCCACCAGCCAATCGCTACACTGGATGAGGACACCGGCGAGAACGAGCCGGAGAATCACGATGTAGCGCAGCTCCCGAAACGCCTCGGCGAGGACTGACGCTACCTAAACAGGAGCGCGTCGACGGATGCCTCTCTATGTCGCTCTACTGCAGGGGATCAACATCGGCTCGAAGAAGCGCATCCGCATGGAGGAGCTTCGCCACCTGATCGCCGCTCATGGTGGCGAGGACGTCCGGACCTACGTCAATAGCGGCAACGTTGTCTTTCGGCATGACGCCACAGATGTCCCGACGCTTGAAGCGCGTATCGAGGAAGCGCTGGAGGCGCATATCGGCCTGCCAGTGCCGACCCTGATCCGGACGAGCGACGAGATGGACGAGATCATGAAGGCCAATCCATTCCCGGAGGCAGAGTCCGAGCCGAAAACGTTACATGTGCTGTTCCTGCGATCGAATCCGGATGTCGAAGCCATTGACGCGGCCGACGAGATCGAGACGGGTCCCGATCAGTTCGCGGTGCACGGCCGCGAGGTCTACTTCTTCCTGCCGAACCTCATGTCTGGCGCTACCGTCGACATGAAGCAGGTCCAGAAGGTCCTGAACGTCGGCGATGCGACGGCGCGCAACTGGAACACCGTCACGAAGCTGGCGGAGATGACGCGCACATAGTGAGCGGTGCGGGATCGACGCGGGCACATACGAGTCCCGTCACGTACCTGGATATGGAGAAGCAAGATCTTGCCGGATGAAAGGTCTCGCGCGGTGAACCAGCCACCTGGGGTTCGATCGTACCGGTTGCTGTTCGGCGTCGTGGCGCTCATCGCGGTTGTCGCCCACTACTTCCACGTCGAAGACCCTTGGGGAAACTGGATCAGCACGTTCACCGCCCAGGGAAACGTCCTCACCGGGGTCGTCCTGGTCGCCGGGGCCTTACTCGGAGCCAATACGATCACATCGAGCACCTGGGACAAAATCCGGGGCGCGACCGTGATGTATATGGTGCTGATCTTCTTTGTCTACGGTTTCCT
>DATGPC010000286.1:0-19007 GCA_035305265.1 Thermomicrobiales bacterium
CGGCCGTGGGTCATCATGACGATCATGTCGGCATCACGGCCGGCGGCCATGATCTCCTCGGCGACGTCACCGATCCGCATGTCGACCTTGACGTCCCGCTCCGGCGTGCGCAATCGATCGGCGAGCTTCTCCATCGATTCATGGAGTGACGTCTCCTCGCGGGCCTCATCCTTGTTCAGGATCCAGTCGGGCACGATGACCTCATGGTCGACCGCGACGTGCAGGAGGACCAGCTCCTTGCAGGGGATGTGCGAGGCATAGGTCAGCGCAGCCTCGGATGCGTCCGAGCCATCGATAGGAACGATGATCCGGTTGAACGTTGTGGTTGTAGTGGTTGGGGTTTCGGTAGCCATGACGATCTCCTTCCACTCCCTGGACCAGCGGCCCCGTTGCCGTGGTCCTGCCTGTTCGACCCGGGTGAGAGCCGGGCGAGGGGAATGCATCTTCTATGCATATTGTACGCAATTCCGGACGTTTATGGCTTCAGCTGTCCAATCAGGCTCAAGCCTTATGCTATTGTTTCAATACCGAAATAAGCCAAAAATATCGAATAGCAGAGGGTCACGCATGGCACGCATTGAGGGGAAAGAACGGATTTACGAAGTCGCAGAGCTTTTCCGGCAACGATGCCTCGTCCAGCAAACTTCGTTGCTCTGGCCGGACAGAGAAGTCTGGACCGTTGAAAACCTCGACCGCTATTGGAGTGTGGTTCCGGAACATCCAGATGAAACAGGACGCAATTTTTTCGAAAAGTTGAACGATCAACTCGCGGATCAACTGGACGTTCTGCACAAGATCGCGGCTGACCTCATGGTCATCTACAGCTTGTCTCCAACGAATATCGGAGCACCACGCAAGCTGGAATATATCGATATCATTCGAGCCTGGAAATCACTCCCCGACCCGGAACCACATATTCATGCGCTACTAAACGATGCCTTCACCGATGGCATTGCCCATACAGGAACTGGCTACCTAACCAGCATGCCGTTTCAGACATACCTCTATCTTCATTTTTCTCGCGAAGTAATCAGAAACTCGGTAGATCCTTATGATGTCCAGGTGACAAGACGGGTCGCGGATGAAGCAGTCGATTTTATCCGAAAGAACCCGAATACAAGAAGGACCACATCATCTGCGCGGCACCTGCTTCTCCATATGTTGTTTCCTGACTACTTTGAGGATACGGCCAGCCAAGAATACAAGTGGAGAACCCTCAACGCTTTCCGGGAACAAGCCGGGGTTGCTCCGGATGAGGATCTCGATGATGGACTTTTGGCCGTCCGGAAGCATCTGGAAGCGCATTTCGGTAAAGGGTTTAGCTTCTACCAGCCAGAGGTTCGTCGCTTGTGGGACCTTTCAGGTGACAAAGACGGTTCGATACCTGATCCAGCCGAAATTGAGACTCCCATTGAGCACTCATCCTCCAATGGCGCCGAATATGAAGACCTCGCCGCCATTGTGCAACTCAGGGAAGACTTTCTCATTGAACTCAACGATTTGCTTTCAACGAAACGACAGCTGATCTTCGAGGGACCACCCGGCTCCGGGAAAACGTATGTTGCGGAGAAGTTCGCACGCTGGTTCACCGGGCAGGCACTTGACGGTGAGCCGCTCAACAAGCAGGTCGAGATCGTCCAGCTCCACCAGTCGTACGGGTATGAGGATTTCGTGCAGGGGATCCGTCCGGAGACGAACGACGACGGCCAGCTCGTCTATCGGGTCTGGGATGGCATCTTCCTCGATATGTGCGAGCGGGCGAAGGCCAATCCGGAAGAGCGCTTCGTCCTGATCATCGACGAGATCAACCGGGGCAACCTCTCACGCATCTTCGGCGAGCTGTTGTTGCTCCTCGAATATCGCAACCAGTCAGTACGCCTCCCCTACGGCAGTGGCGACTCCGCCTACCTGACGATTCCGGAGAATCTGTACCTCATCGGCACGATGAACACGGCCGACCGGTCCCTGGCCCAGATCGACTATGCACTACGCCGGCGCTTCTATTTCGTGCGGTTCATGCCGGTCGAAGATGGCAAGGCGGAGGTCTTCGCAACCTGGCTCGCCGCGAACGACGATATCGGCGAGGGCGAGAAGGGACGGCTCCTGCGACTCTTCATCAACCTGAACGAGGGGATCCGGGAACACCTGCATACCGACGACCTGCAGGTTGGCCACAGCTACTTCATGCAACCCGGTATCCAGACGCCGGTTGTTTTCGAGCGCGTCTGGCGTCGCGCGGTCCGGCCACTGCTGGAGGAATACCTCCATCACCACCGGAACCGTGACGACATCCTCGCGGCCCTGACGCCGGATGCGTTGCTCGATATTCCTGTGACACCTCCGGAGCAGTCAGCCGGTCAGGTGCCCGACGACATCACACTCGCGCCATGATCGCCAAAGAGGTTATCCACGAATACGAGGATCTCACGTGGGCGTTCAGCGACGATGATCTTGTGCTGCTTCAGGGACCGCTCCGAACCGCGTTCACCGTGACACGGTCGCTTGCCGGGCCGGGCTACACGCTAAACCCGGGCTCGACCGTCGGCGTCATTCGGTTCCCGTCCGGCCTGCAGATCGAGATCAGACCGAAGGTCCCGATGACGAACCTGCTCTGGATGCTTGCCGCCGTCGAGGACCTGCAGGGTATCGACTTCCGGCGACTGGAAGAGGCCGTCACGCTCGACGAGTTCGACCAGATCCTGGAGATCATCGCCGACGCGTTCGCCACGTTGGTAGAGCACCGGCTCGATCTCGGCCTGTACCGGAACTACGTCGAGGAGGAAGACAACCTCCCGACCGTGCGCGGCAGGATCCTGATCGCTCCCGACGTTCATCACAACTCCGTGTTGCGGCATCGAACCTACTGCCGCTTCACCACGTATTCATGGGATCTGCCAGAAAACCAGGTCATCCGACAGGTGGTGCGCCAGCTTGCCGGCTGGGGTCTGTCACGAACGTTGACGGCACGGATGATCGCGCTGGATCACCAGATGGACGAGATCAGCCCCTCCCGGCTGACGGCGGGCGACGTCGACCGCTTCTCCTATAACCGGCAGTCCGAGGACTACGTGCCCATCCATCGGTATTGCCGGTTCTTCCTGAACGGCGCGTCGTTGAATGAAGAGGCCGGGGACCAGGCCTTCGACGGATTTCTTTGGGACATGAACGCGTTGTTCGAGGCGTTCATCACCGCGAAGCTCCGGACGCGCCTGGAGCCGGGCATCCGGCTGAACGCGCAGGCGCGCCATACGCTCGACGATGCCGGGAGCGTCGTCATCCGGCCGGACATCGTGCTCGCGGAGGGCCCGGGTCCGATCCTGATCGGGGACACGAAGTACAAGAAGCTCGGCGCAAGTGATCACAAGCATGCGGACCTGTACCAGATGCTGTCCTATTGCACGGCGATGGATGTCCGATCGGGCGTGTTGATCTATCCGCGTCACGGGATCGGGCGGGAACAGCACCTCGCGATCCGGCAGAGCCCGATCCGCATCCGGGAGACGTCCGTCGATCTCAGCGGACGGATAGTGGATATCGAGCGGGAGATCGATCATCTGGCGCAGCGATTGCGAGACTGGAGTGATCGCCGGAACACGGGCCAGAGGTCCGACACCGGGCAACGCGCCTTCGCCTAACCTGAAAGGACGACTCCCGATGCCAACCGAGCTCCCCCAACACCCGGCCTCCGCGAACCTCGTGCCGACCTACCCGCACTGGATCCTGCATCTCCAGCGCCAATTCGCCCAGAAGCCGAACGACGTCTGGGCCGCGATCACCGAGACGGAGAAGGTCGCCAGCTGGGCGCCTTTCCGGCCAGACCGCAACCTCGGATCACGAGGGCCGGTGCGCCTGACGATGCTTGACGGCGACGAGACTTACGACTGTGAGGTGCTGGACGAAGTGCCGAACGAGTCCCTGGCGTACACCTGGGATACCGACCGGCTCCGGTACAGCCTGACGGAGAACGATGGCGGCACGCGGTTGACGCTGGCGCATACGATGGACGACCGCAATTCGGCGGCATCGGTCGCGGCGGGGTGGCACTTGTGTCTCAGCGCCATGGAGCTGCTGCTGGCCGGGAAGGACGTCCCGAGCGTCACCGGCGAGAAGGCGAAGGAGTACGGCTGGGCCGAGCTACAGCGGGAGTACGAGGTGCTGTTCAATGAGGAGCGGGTGGACGAGCGCGTCCGCGAGAATGAGGACGACGAGTCCGAGGAGGACGTTTAGCGGTTCGTCTTACCTGGTCGCTCTCCACCGCCGGGTCGTGTCCGCATGGTGGCGGTAGTGATTGAGGGATGCCTCGCGGACCCAGCCGCGAACGAGCGGCGTCCACTCATCCGGCGTGAAGCCGCGCAGGGTGCGGACGATTGCCTCGTGCGCGGTTTCGTAGCGGGCGTTTGCCGCCCATAGCGGGATATCGGCGTCGATCTCCGCCCAGCGCAGGTTCCACCACTCGTAGTCGTCATACTCGTTGACGCCGGGAAGAATCCCGAGTCGGTCCCGGGTGATCATCTCGGTCGTGACCTCGTCCCAGCGGGCGATATGGACGAGCGTGAGCCGACCGTTCCAGACGCCGGTCATGCCAGGTTCCTCGAGATCACCATCGGTAAGGCCGGCGAAAACCTCGTCCAACTCGGCGCGGGCCGCCAGCAGCTCCGAGATGACGTCGTCCGGGGCAGCGGTCATCGGGTCAAAGGTCATGATTGGCTAATTCTCCTGATTTGGCTCGAGCCTTCACACCTCTCGATCGGCGGCGGACGTTATTCGATGCCGAGCAGCTGGCGAAGCTCCGGGATGAAGCGATCGTGTCCGGCGATCAAGGGCGGCAGGGGTTCGCGAAGCTCGGCCCAGAAGAAGGAAAAGGGGATGGGGCCAGAGCCGTTCTCGGAGAACATCTCATCGTGGTCCCAGCGCTCGGGAACCTCACCCCCGGCCACGACGTGCCAGAACCATCGGTCGTGATGCTCCTCCTTGCCGAAAGGGCGGGCGTCGAACACGTCCCGCCCCAACCAGGCGCCGAGCGTGAGCTCCCGCAAACCAGTCTCTTCGTACGCCTCGCGCAGGACGGCGTCGCCGGGGCGCTCGCCCGGCTGGACAGTGCCGGAGGGGACCTGGATCCCGGCTTGCGGATGACGCGGATGCGTGAAGAGCAGGAGCCGGGTGCCGGAGGTCACATAGGCGAAGGCTTTGCGGGCCGGTGGTTTCGGGGCGGGTGGTTGGAAACGCAGCATCTCGATTCCGTTAATGATCCTTCTACGGGCGGCCGTCTTCCTGACCATTCGCCGCATATCGCATTCCGGTGGCGCGCTACTTCCCGCTTTGCGGGTCCAGCGCATCGCGCAGGCCATCGCCGACGAAGGCGAAGGCGATCATGATCAGCGCGATGAGCGTCGTCGGCATGATGACGAAGATCGGCTGGTACGTGATCGTCGGGAATGCCTGGAAGACCATGCTACCCCAGCTCGGGTTTGGCGGCCGGATGCCGAGTCCGAGGAAGCTCAGGCTCGACTCGGACAGGATATAGCCGGGAATCGAGAAGGATGCGGAGACGATCAGCGGCGCCATCGCGTTCGGGAAAAGGTGCCGTAGCAGGATCCGCCGGGTTGGCACCCCGATCGCCGTCGCCGCCTCGATGTACTCCTTTTCCCGGATCGCCAGCACCTGCCCGCGCATCAGGCGGGCGGTCCCGTTCCAGCCGGTGATGGCGAACGCGATGAAGAGGAGCATCAGGCCGCCCAACATCCGGCCAACCTGCGTATCGCGGAGCGAGGCCTGCATGATGATGAAGAGCAGCAGCGAGGGGAAGGCGTAGACGACGTCCACGATGCGCATCATGAGGTCGTCCCAACGCCCACCGAGCCAACCGGAGATCATGCCCCACGCTGTCCCGATCAACATGGTCACGATCGTCGGGACGATACCGACGACCATGCTGACCCGCGCGCCGTAGAGATAGCGGCTGAGGTTGTCACGCGCGAGGGAATCGGTGCCCAGCGGGAAGTCCGGGTTGCCGCCTTCCATCCAGAACGGCGGGAGGTTGGCCGGGACCCAGACGTCGCCCATGGGGATGTTGTTCGGGTCATGTGGCGCGAGGAGCGGTCCGAAGATCGCGATCAGCGTCATGAAGCCGATGTAGATCAGGCCGACCACGGCGGCCTTGTTCCGCTTCAGGCGGCGCCATGCGTCGCTCCAGAGTCCACGGGTCTTGCCGGATTCCAGGATGCGTTCCGCCTGGTCGATATTCTCGGCGTGCGCGAGTGCCTGTCCCATCGATACTGCTCCTCGCCCCGCCTACTGGCTTTCCCGGATCCGTGGATCCGCGAGACCGTACATGATATCGACCAGGAGATTTCCCAACGTAATCAGGAATGCGTAGAAAAGCGTGATGCCCATGATGACCGGATAGTCGCGGCTGTTGATGGCGTCGATGAAGAGCCGGCCCATGCCCGGGACGGCGAAGACGCTCTCGATAATGATCGTGCCGGTGATAAGGCCAGCAAGCGCCGGACCGATGATGGTGATCACCGGGATCATGCCGTTACGCACGATGTGACGCGCCATGACTGACCGTGAGCGGAGTCCCTTGGCGCGCGCCGTGGTGACATGCTCCATGCGTGATGCTTCCAGCACGCTGGAGCGCGTCAGGCGCGCGATATAGGCGGCGCTTCCGGTACCCAGCGCGAGCGCAGGGAGGATATAGCTCCGCCAGTCAGTGAAGAGGACCGGGAACCAGCCGAACTGCACCGCGAAGATGATCAACAGGAAGATGCCGATGACGAAGTCCGGCAAGGTGTAACTGATGGTGGTCACGAAGAGGCTGACGTAGTCAACCATGGTGTTGTGCCGGCTCGCGGCAAGGACCCCGACAGGGATGCCGATACCCAGCGCGATGGCGAGCGCCAGGACGCCGATGGTGGCCGAGTACGGGAAGCCGTCGCCGATGACATCGACAACCGACTTGTTCACCTTGACGAACGACTCGCCGAAATCGAAGGTGACGGCGTTCTTCAGGTAGGTGAAATACTGGACGATGAGCGGCTTGTCCAGGCCATATTGCCGGTTGAACGAGGCCTCCAGGCTCGCGTCGAGATCGCGTCCCTGGGCGCCAGAGCGCGCGTCCCACGGGCTGCCGGGCGCCAGGTGCATGAGGATGAAGGTAACCGTGGCCACCAGCCACAGGACCGGGATCATCCAGAGAATTCGCCTGAAAATGTAACCAGCCACGAACATACATCCCGAAGCGAAGCGGTGCAGGACACCGCCGGGGCACCCGACCGCGCGGGCGCCCCGATGGACTCATGAGTGGAGAACGCTACTCGGCGAGCTTGTAGATCTTCTCTATCTGGTAGGTCGTGTCGACCAGGCTTGTCGGGTACGACACGTAGCCCTGGATGGCCGGGTTCAGCAGCGCCAGGTTCTCGCCGTGCATGTAGAACGCCACCGGCGCCTGCTCCGCGAGGAGCGCATCGGCCTGCTCGTAGAGCGGGATCGCCTCCTCGATCGGGAGCTGATCCGCCTCACGAACGAGCGCGTAGAATTCCTCGTTCTCCCAGCCCAGCGGCGCGCGGGTGCTGCCCGGACCGTAGACAAGCGACAGCCAGTTCTGCGGGTGCGGATAGTCCTCGAACCAGTTCCCCAGGTAGAAGACCAGCTCCGGGTCGCGGTTCGTGCGCATGCTCTGGAGCTGCGCGAGGTCGATCGGCGTCGGCTCGACCGTCACGCCCAACACCTGCTGGAAGTTCTGCGCCCAGAAGGTCGCCTGCTGCTGCGCGATCGCGGATTCGCTGTTGTAGTACAGCTGCTGGACCGGGAAGCCCTCGCCACCCTCGTAGCCCGCTTCGGCAAGCAGCGCCTGCGCCTGCTCCGGGTCGTACGTCTGCTGGTAGTCGGTCTGGTAGCCGGGGACGCCCTCGTGGAGGAAGGTTCCGGCCGGGATGCCGACGCCATTGAGCACCTGGTCGATGTACTGCTGGCGGTTCATCGCGAACGAGAACGCCTGGCGAACACGGACATCGTCGAACGGCTCGGCGGAGTTGTTGAACGCGAGATAGTAGGTGCTGGAACCGGCGTAGCGATGGAACTGCTCGCTGAGCTCCGGATCGTTCTCGATCTGCGGGAGCTGGGTCGAGGACGGACCGATCAGGTCCAGCTCGCCCTGCTGGTAGGCGAGGAATGCGGTCTCGGAGCTATCAACCTCCTTGAAGATCAACGTCTTGATACCCGGCGCGCCGCGGAAGTAGTCGTCGTTGCGCTCGAAGACCCACTGCTGGTTCTCCGTCCACTCGACGACCTTGAACGGACCGTTGCCGACATAGTTGTTGATGTCGCGCCACCAGTCAGCGCCGTTGCCCTCGACGAGGTCCTCACGCACCGGGTAGGTCACCCACGTCGTCATGACGTAGGGGAAGTAGCCGGCGGCGTAGTCGAGATGGATCTCGAGGGTCAAATCATCGACAGCGACGATGGATTCGTCAACGACGGCGGCAAGCTCTTCCGTGGCCGGATCTTCCGGGTCGGCGCTGCGCCAATCCTCACACCCGGTAACGGCATAGAGGATGTTCGAGTAGTTGCCGTTCACGACCGGGCTGCAAGCCCGCTTGATCGCATAGGCGTAGTTATGGGCGGTTACGGGCTCGCCGTCGGTGTACGTCATGCCTTCACGAAGATGGAAGGTGTAGACCGTGCCATCGGCAGAGACCGTGACGCGCTCGGCCGCGGCGTCAGCCGGGAGGTTTTCCTCGTTCAGCGCCAGCAGTGGCACGAAGACCTTCGACGAGATCTCGATCTCGTTCAGGAAGGCGAGCACCTGGGGGTCCGCCGTGTCGATCTCGTTGCCGAGATTGAACGTCACCGTCGCGTCGGGGTCGGCGCCTTCCGCCTCGCTTCCAGGCGCATACGCGATCTCGGCGAGCTGGAGCTCGGTCGCCTCGCCGGAAACGGGAGATGCGGCGGGCGACGCATCCTGCGCGGACGCGATGCCGGCCATGCCAAGGAGCTGCAACGCGACCAGCAGGACGGAGAAGACCGCCACCGGGCGTGCCGCTTTCCTGCGACCAAACGAACCACGATCCATGAGAGGCCTCGACATCGAACTTCTCTCCTTGTGGAGACGCGCTACGAAGACAGCGGTTGCCCGGTAGCACGCCACACATTGTCCCCTTGCCCCTTCAAGGACAAAAGGACGCCGGATCTTCCGACTACGACGAACGGGACGACATCGCCACCCGCGCTCACTCACTGCACATTTCACCGAATTGCTTGGTGCATACCGTAAGCGTCATAGAAGAACGATGTCAAGGCAGGCAACATCGCCACCGGGGGATGGCGAGCGCAACCTACCCCACTGTTTTCATGAAACTACCCGTTTGGTCGTGATCTTGCGGTCAGGGACTCCCATATCCTTCATCGTGTACATGGTGATGCAGCCGGACGGCCGGCCAGCCATCGTTCGACAGGAGAGCCACATGTCGACCATCCGAATCCCCGCGAACCTTCTGCTTCCCCAGCGCGCCAGTCGCCGCACGATGCTGCGCGGCGCCGCGGGCCTGGGTCTCGGGCTTGGCGCGGCCAGCACCTTCGGCAATCTCGGCGCACAGGAACACCAGCACACGAGCACGCCGGTCGCCGGCGGCGGCGTGATCAGCTCGGATACGACAACCGAGACGACGGGCGACGCGACACCCCCCACCAACGTCGAGGAGACGCCATTCGAGCGCTACCACCCCTATCTCCAGCCGGTCGAGCCGGGCGACAAGGAAGTCGAGATCCTTGTCCAGGACCGGATCGTCGAGATCAAGAAGGGCACGAAGTACGCGGCATGGACATTCAACGGCACGGTGCCTGGACCGCCGATCCGTGCGGTCCAGGGCGACAAGGTCAAGGTCCGGGTCGTCAACGAGGCGGCGATGACGCACTCGGTCGACTTCCACTCCGCGATGGTCTCGCCGGAAGAGGGCTACAGGAACGTCGTTCCGGGTGACGTCTTCGAGTGGGAATTCACGGCCCAGTACCCCGGCGCGTACATGGTCCACTGCGGCACCGCCCCGGTGCTGATGCACATCGCCGCAGGCATGTACCTGCCGATGATCGTCGACCCGGCGGGCGTCGGGTTCCAGCCAGCGGTCGAGCTAGTCCTTTCGCAGAGCGAGTTCTATACGCGGGAGGGTGCTGACGGAATTCACGAGACGGATACCGAAAACCTCTTCCAGGCGCATGGCGGCAGCCACATCATGGCGTTCAACGGCCACGCCAGCCAGTATGTGGATGAGCCGATCGAGGTGCCGGCGGGTGAGCTGGTCCGGATCTACTTCGTGAACATGGGTCCGAATGTGTGGTCGTCGTTCCATATCGTCGGCGCGATCTTCTCCAACGCCTACCTCAATGCCAACCCGCGCAACGCGATGGAAGGCATGCAGGCCCTGACGATCGGGCCTGGCGACGGCGCCTGCTTCGAGATGATCTTCCCGTCCCCCGGTCGCTATATCGCGGTGAACCATGCCTTCGGTCACGCGCAACACGGCGCGATGGCGTTCATCGACGCGGTCTAGGTTCCGGGACAGGCACGGAAACACGAACGCCCTGCGGACCGCGTTGTCCGCAGGGCGTTTTCGCGCCCGGTGATCTGCTAGAGTGCTGACGGGAGGAGCAGGGACCCGTCATCAACTGGAGCCAGCACGATGCAGCTGATGAACATCATCTACGTCAGCGACATGAAGAAATCTGTCGCCTTCTACGAATCCATCGGCCTGGAGCGTCACGGCAACGGCCCGGTCGACGGCTGGTGGAATGAGTTCCACCTCGGCGACGCGATCATCGCGCTGCACTGGGGCGGCGACCGGCCGATCCCGGAGCCATCGAAACACCTCGAGCTGCACCTGCAGGTATCGGGCGATGAGCTGGATCGGCTCTATGCGCTCTGCCTGGAGAAGGGGTACCCAACCGGCGGACCGATCTCCGAGATGGGGTTCGGCCGCTTCTTCTGGATCACGGATCCGGACGGACTGTGGGTCCAATTCAACGAAGCGACGTAAACGAAGGGCAGAGGCAATGACCGTCAAACTGGACCAGGTCGGGATCGCCGTGCAGGACATGGCGGCGTCGCTCCGCTTCTATCGACTGCTGGGGCTCCCGATCCCGGAAGGGGTCGAGAACGAGCCGCACGTCGATCTGGACCTCGGCGGGATACGCCTCGCGTGGGATACCGTCGAGATGCTCGCCGGCGTCTACGATGGCTGGGAGGAAGCCAGCGGCCACCGAATCGAGCTGGCGTTCCGGTGCGACAGCGCCGACGACGTCGATACCACCTACGCGCGGCTGACCGACGCCGGGTATCGCGGCCACAAGGCGCCGTGGGACGCGTTCTGGGGCCAGCGCTACGCGATCGTCGAGGATCCGGACGGCAACCTGATCAGTCTCTTCGCCTGAATGTAACGTCTTCGCCGCAGCCACGCTGCGCGCCAAGGGGGGTTTTATGCCATGCAGTTCCAGGATGTGCTTCGAAAACGCCGGATGATCCGGAACTTTACGGAGGAACCGGTATCCGACGAGGTCATCGAGCGCATCGTCGAGGCCGGGCAGCATGCGCCCAGCGCCGGGTTCAGCCAGGGCGTCGTGTACGTCGTCGTGACCGAAGAGGCAACACGGCAGGAGATTGCCCGGATCGGCGGCGAAGAGTGGTATGTCCGCGCCGGGCACGAGCCGTTCATCTCCCGGGCGCCGGTCCATATCCTGATCTGCACCAGCGAGCAGGTCTACCACGACCGATACAACGAGCCGGACAAGAAGGGTAAGGGGCAGGAAGAGATCGGCTGGCCCATCCCCTACTGGCATACCGATGCCGGCGCATCACTGATGCTGGTGCTGCTCGCCGCCGTGGATGAGGGGCTCGGGACAGCGTTCATCGGCGTGCAGGACCCAACCGAGCTACAACGACTGCTGGGAATTCCGGACGAGTACATGCCGATCGGCGTGGTGATGGTGGGTCGTCCGGCGCCCGACAAGAAATCCGGCTCGCTTAAGCGGGGTCGACGGAAGCTGGACGACGTCCTGCATCGGGAACGCTGGTAACGGGTCAAGCGTCGCCGTCCTGAGAGCACGTCGTCGCGTTCCCCGAGCATGCGCACGGCCTGGGGCCGGATACAGATGGTGGGGGCGTCGAGGGAGCCGGAGCGAACCCGAACAGGGTCGGCACGCCTCCCGAGTTGGTCGTAGACGATTCGCGCGTGGATGACTCCGGCGCGAGCGCTGGATCGGGCTTGCGACGGGGCGGTGCTGAGGTCATCGGCCTCCCCGCGACGGCATGGTCATCATTCCTTCCCCCAGATAGCTCATGCATCAGACTCCCAATCGGGATGCCCGGTTACGGTATGATGGTTCTATCGCGCAGTAACCGGTATGGCCCTGCGGGGCCAATTGCATCTTCGCCCTCACCCGGCGGTATCACCGGGTCGCGATCGGGCTACGCCTGGAAAGGGAGACATGTCCAACGACCAGGGTCTCCATGATGCCGGAGCCAATCATCATGGCGATCCTGTGGTCCTTTCCGGGCGTCAACTCCGGATGCCACCCGCGATCCCAGGCGATCCCCTCATTGCCCGGGAGCAGGAACTTGCGTGGATCCAGCATGCCTTCGATGCGCCGGACATCCGGACGGTATCCATCGTCGGGCCAGGCGGTGTCGGCAAGACCCGACTGAGCCTCTCGGCCGCGCATGCGCTCGCGGAGCGGTACGCCGACGGCGTGGTCTTCCTTCGTCTGGACCAGGTCGCGAGGCAGAGCCTTTGGGAAGCGATCGGGCGACAGATGGCGATCATGCCGCCGGCTGGCGGCGACTGGCGCGATGTGGTCAGCCCCACGCTCGCCTGGCGGCAGATGCTGTTGGTGCTGGACAACTGCGAATCGCTCCTTGAGGCGCTGGACGCGGTTCCGGACCTGTTGGACGCGTCACCCGGGGTCGATGTGCTCGCGACCAGTCGCGAGGCGCTCCGGTTACCCGGCGAACGCGAGCTGTGGCTCCAGCCGCTCGATGTTCCCGTGGAGAGCACGAGCCTCGACACCCTGATCGACAACCCGGCGGTCCATCTCTTCTCCATGCGCGCCCGGGACGTCGATCCCTCCTTCACCGTCGACGAAGGGAATATGGAGCCCATCGGCCGGATCGTCCGCCGGCTGGACGGCCTGCCCCTCGCGCTGGAGCTAGCTGCCGCCTACCTCCGCCACCTGTCGCCGTCCGAGCTTCTCGCCATGCTGGACTCGGCGATGCCGGAGCTTGGCGGCGGCACGCGAAACCTTCCCGAGCGCCACAGATCGCTACGGACGCTTGTGGGGTGGAGCCTCGACATGCTCCCCGACCACCTGCGATCCGCGATGATCCGGATGGCGATCTTTCCCGGCACCTTCACGCCGGACACGGTCGCCACCGTGCTCGATTCACCGTCAGCACGCCAGGGATGGAGCGCGTTGCTGGCGCTCGCCGACCGGAGCCTGGTGGTTCGGGCGCCGTCACGCGACACCGGCGAGACGACATTCTCCATGCTCCAGACGGTGCGAAGCGTGGTGCGCGAGGAGCTGGAATCGACGCCCGGGCTGCTCGAAGAAACGCTGGTGCGACGCGCCCGCGCGCTGGCGGACCTGGCCCGGGATGCGGATCGCCATTATCACGGTCCGGAGGGGATCGAGTGGCTTCGTCGCATGCGCCAGCACGCTGGCGATGCGCGGATGATCGTTGATGAGAGTGAGCGGCATGCCGCACTGCGCGATCTCGCGATCCGGATCAGCGGCGACATGTTCTGGTACTGGTACACGCAGGGCGATTATCACTGGGCGCTACCCCGAATCGAGTCGCTGCTGGAGACACCGGGCACCAATGCGAGCGACAACGACCGAGCCCGGGCGCATGTCACGGCCGGATGGTTCTCCCAACGCATGGGCCAGATCGAGCGCGCAGAACGCCATTTTGTCGCGGCGCGCGGGTTGTTCGGCTCGACGATCGACCGGGGTTCCTTGCTGGCCGGAATCGGTTACGCCTACGTGTTCACGTTCGACCGGCGCGATATCCCTTACGCGATCGAGTTGATGGAAGAGGTCACGAAGCTTGCCCCCGGCGTGGAGAACGCATGGCACGAGCAGGCCGCCGGGCATTTCGGGATCGCACTCACCCGTTACTACGAAGGCGATATTGCGACAGCGCGGCAGCACCTGGTGGAAACCGTGCGTCTCGGCCGGGCCCACAGCGACGCGCAGACGATCGGCATGTCGCTGATGTATCTCGCGCATGTCGATCGGGCGGAAGGCTCTCCGGTCGAGGCGTTCTGGAAGCTGCGGGAGGCCCTGCCGCTGCTGATGGAGATCGGGGATATCGCGACCACGGCGCTGCTGCTGGACATCGTCACATCGACGCTCACCGAGCTGGGCAACCACGATTTGGCCGCCGACGCTTTCGGGCTCAGCGAATACCTCAGGACAACGATGGGCGCCCCGCGCTCGCCGCTCGAGCAGCCGGAGATGGATGACCTGCGGACGCGCCTAGAAGAGGTCACCGGTGATGCCGTGCGGATGGATCGCGCGACCGACCTCGAAGGGACGATCGACCGGCTGCTCCGGTACCATCCCGAGCCGGAAAGCGCCGAGCGGGCCAGCATCTCCGCACCGGGCCTGCTGCTCTCGCCGCGCGAATTGGAAGTACTTCATCTCATCGCGCGGGGGATGACCGCGCCGGAGATCGCGGAGGCCCTGTATATCAGCCGGCATACGGTGAAGCGGCATATGGCGAACATCCGGGAAAAGCTTGGTGTGCGGTCGCAGGCGGCGGCGGTTGCGGCGCTGCGGAACGCCTCGTGATCGAGAAGCAGGCGCACCGAAGCCCCCGACTCAGAGTTGGGGGACCTTTTCGAAGGCTTCGGTGAGCATCCTGCCAGTGCAGGAACACGTTCAATGCGGTGAGCCAGCCGGTAACAACGAGGTCCGGAACAAGAATGTCGGGGCACCACTCCCGGTCTTTAGGATGTAGACCTCTCCTGCCTCACCTGTCACCATGTTGCCTCTTGCCGTCAAAATGCGGAATGGCCCCAATGGGCCAATTCGGGTCCATCCAGGCCAGGATGAACGCCTCACGCCTGGCACCTCTCACAGTGAACCGCATCGCCCGAGCCTGACGTATAGTGGAACCCTTCCCTGACGACGCTGTCAGCATCGATCGCCAGCGCCTATCCGGAGTTCGTCCGTGTCATCTGCCATTCCTTCGTCCTCCCCGGGCCAGCCACGCCTGCACTACGCGTGGGTGATGTTCATCGTCACCTTCATCGTGCTTCTCGGGGCGTCTGGCTTCCGGTCGGCGCCCGGCGTGTTGATCGTGCCGCTGCAGGAGGCGTTCGGCTGGGATCGGGCGACGATCTCCCTGGCGGTGTCGATCAACCTGCTCCTCTTCGGGTTCATGGGTCCGTTCGCGGCCGCGCTGATGGAGCGCTTCGGCATCCGGCGTGTTGTCGCCAGCGCCCTCGCCGTGATCGCCAGTGGCGCAGCGCTGACGCTGGTGATGACGGAGCCGTGGCATCTCTACCTGTCGTGGGGCGTGATGGTCGGGTTGGGCGCGGGGTGCATGGCGACCGTGCTCGCGGCGACGGTTTCCGTACGCTGGTTCGCCGCGCGCCGAGGTCTCGTCACCGGCGCGCTCACCGCTGCCAGCGCGACCGGTCAGCTCGCGTTCCTGCCGCTCATCGGCTGGCTGGCGGACCGCTACGGCTGGGAAGCGGTCTCGATCACCGTCGCGCTGATGTGTGCCTCGGTCATTCCGCTGGTCGTGATCTTCATGCGGGATCGTCCGGCGGACCTGGGCCTTCGACGGTATGGCGCGACGGCGGAGGATGTGCCGCCGGGCCCTCGTGTGAACCCGATCGGCGCGGCTTATTCGAGCCTGAAGATGGCGTCACGCTCCGGCGATTTCTGGATTCTTGCGGCGACGTTCTTCGTCTGTGGCGCGACCACGAACGGCCTGATCGGCACGCACCTGATCCCCGCCGGGCATGATCACGGGATGAGCACCGTGGCGGCCGCGAACCTGCTGGCCCTCATCGGCATCTTCGACATTGTCGGGACCATCGGCTCCGGGTGGCTGACGGACCGCTTCGACCCGCGCAAACTGCTCTTCATATACTACGCGTTCCGCGGGCTCTCGCTGCTGGGGCTCACGTACGTCCTTGGCTCGGTGAATTTCGGGCTGGTCGCCTTCATCGTTTTCTACGGGCTGGACTGGGTCGCCACCGTGCCGCCAACGATCGCGCTGTGCACGCAGGCGTTCGGTACCCGCCAGGGTCCGCTGGTCTACGGCTGGGTCTTCGCGGCGCACCAGGTGGGAGCGGCCGTGGTCGCCTACCTGGCCGGGGTTACCCGCACGATCACCGGCGATTACGCGCTAGCCTTCAATTTCGCCGGAGCGCTGGCGATCATCGCGGCGATCCTGATCCTGCAGATGAATCCTGCTGCACGCGATGCCCAGCCGGTGCCCGTAGAACCGGCGCCATCCCGGGCATCGTAAAGAACGAGTCGACGTCGGGTCAGGCAGCGGCGACGGTTCGACGCGCTCCTGTGCGAGGTGAAGTGAACGCGCCAGTGGCCGGGAGCATCGCCTCGATCTCCTCCACCCCGAACATGTCGAAGAGCAGCTCATCGTTCGCGGTGATCACGCCTACGGCCGCTTCGTAAGCCTCAGTGAATTCGGCTATGGGAGAGAAGAAGATCACCTCGATCGCGTAAGAGCCCGCCAGGTGAAGCTCGGTGACGTAGACCCATGGCTCGGGATAGTCCTCCGTCGGCGCGGAGATGTGGACCACGGCTCCGGTGGTCTCGGTCGCCGTGAACCGAAGCGCCTCACCGCCGGGCATCCACTCCTCGATATAGGCCGGATCCGCCCACCATGCCACGTATTCCCGGACCGTAGCCTCCCCGGGCCAGTCCCAACCGGAGATGTAAATGCCGGACTGGGTCCCCTGCAGGGACAGGTAATGGGTGGTCAGTCCCTCAAGGGTCCACCATCCGTCATACGACCAGGGCGAGGAATAGGACACCGTGAAGCCGAACTCGTCGCTGGTGAAGGAACTGGAGATCGCCTCGCTGTCCGCATCCGTGCTGTCTGACCCGAAGATGTCCCTGAGCAGGTCGCGGGTCTCGTCATCGATCGGAGGCACGGTCGCCGGCGGCGAAGAGCCTCCTGGCTGGGCAACCGCAGGGCCGGCCGGCGCCAGCACCAGCGCCACGAACAGCACCATCAGAAGGATGGCCGGCACACGAGCGCTGCTTCGGACATTTAATGGCGTTGTCCCGGTTCTCATGGTTCACCTTCCCGAATCTGCATATATTCGATCTCGGATTAATACGACAACGATCACAACCACGTCCGTGTTCCTCACAGACCTGTATCCTGTCGGGTGGTTCCCCGGTAGACTGCATTGCAGGCCGACCGTCGCATCAGCAGGAGCATCCCGGTGAAATTCGCCTTCAATATCCCGAACTTTGGCACCTTCGCGGACGTCGAGACACTGGTGGATCTTGCGGTCACCGCCGAGGCGGCGGGATGGGACGGCTTCTTCCTCTGGGATCACGTCTGGTCGGATGACGACACGCCGTTCGTCGACCCATGGATCGCGTTGACCGCAATCGCCGTGGCAACGCGTCGCATTCGGATCGGCACGATGGTCACACCCCTCCCCCGCCGCCGTCCGTGGACCTTCGCGCGACAGACGGCGACGCTTGACCATCTTTCGCATGGACGGTTGATCGCCGGGGTGGGCATCGGTGGCGACGGCTGGCGCGAGTACAGCGCGTTTGGCGAAGATTCCGACGCAAAACGTCATGGCGCGATGCTCGACGAGGCGCTCGATGTCGTGACGGGTCTTTGGTCCGGCGAGCCGTTCTCGTACAGCGGCGAGCACTACACCATCGACAACGCCCGCTTCCTGCCCACGCCACGGCAGCAGCCGCGCATCCCGGTCTGGGTCGCCGGTTTCTGGCCGAACAAGCCGCCCTTCCGCCGCGCGGCACGGTGGGACGGCGTCTTCCCGATCGGGAAAGACCAGGACATGTCGCCGGACGACATCCGGGCGATGCTGGAATACATCGGGCAGCATCGCGACGCCGATACGCCCTTCGATGTCGCCGTCAATGGCCGCGTCTACTCGCTGGACGATGTCGAGCAGCCGGCCAGCGTGGCGGACTACGACGCGGCCGGCGTGACATGGTGGATGGACGTGTTCACCGGCGATGTCCCGACGAGTCGCGTCCGGGCCCACATCGCGCAGGGACCTCCTTCGTAGATCGGAAGGGATATCCGGCATGGCACGAACGCGAGACGAGGACATTACGATCCCCATTCGTGGCGGCGTGCTGCACGGCTTCCTCGCCGTCCCCCCGGATGCCACCGGCATCGTCGTCTTCGCCCATGGCAGCGGAAGCAGCCGGCATAGCCTGCGCAACCGGGACGTGGCGGAGGCGCTGAACGACGCCGGCTTCGCCACGCTTCTCTTCGATTTACTCACGGAGCGCGAGGATGCGATCGATGCGCGCACCCGCGAATTCCGCTTTGACATCCCGATGCTGGGCGAGCGATTGGTCATCGCCACGGACTGGCTGGCGACCCGCGCCGATACGGCATCCTTGCCGGTCGGCTATTTCGGAGCCAGCACCGGAGCGGCCGCGGCGCTGATCGCGGCTGCTGAGCGGCGTGACACGCGCGCCATCGTCTCGCGCGGGGGACGTCCGGACCTTGCGGGCGACGCGCTGCCGCGGGTCCAGACCCCGACGCTGCTGATCGTCGGTGAGGGGGACGAGGTCGTGATCGGCATGAACGAAGACGCGCGGCAACAGATGAGCGCACCGACGGAGATGGTCATCGTTCCCGGCGCAACCCACCTCTTCGAGGAGCCCGGCGCGATGGACGAGGTCACGCGACACGCGACGGAGTGGTTCCGACGTTATCTCTCGCAGGTCTGAGGAATGCCGAACCCCGGTGCAACCGG
>DATGPC010000287.1:0-7100 GCA_035305265.1 Thermomicrobiales bacterium
AGACCACCCGAGCGCGCTCGCGACCAGGCGGCCGGTGGTGCTCTTTCCGGTGCCACTGAATCCAATCAGGATGACCCGTGTAATCATCGACCGTGCCCCCGTTCATTCATCATCTATTCATTCATTTGCATGGATTACATACAGGTTCCAATCATGAGTTAGCCTATACTGAAGCACGAAATTGGCAACGGCAAGCGCGGGAATACGCTGCGCCACATGACACGAGGCAATCACGAACCCTATGCAGACGATTCTTGTCGCAGATGATGATGCCGGCATCCGGCAAGTATTGGTCGACTTCCTGGAAGACGAAGGCTACGCAGTTCGGGAAGCGGAATCCGGTGACGGCGTGCTCAAGGCGATGAGCGACCCCGCGAATATGCCGGACCTGATCCTGATGGATGTCCGCATGCCGGACAAGAGCGGGCTGGATGTCCTGAAGGAGTTGAACAGGGATCCGGATCAGGATTTGCCGGTCATCATGATGACCGCGTTCGGCGGCTCCCGGGTCGCGATCGAAGCGATGCGACTGGGCGCCTACGACTACATCACCAAGCCGTTCGACATCGACGAGGTTGGACAGACCCTCAAGCGGTACTTCGACCGCCGCCGCCTCAACGACCAGGTACTCGAGCTCAGCGCGCTCGTCAGCCAGGGTGACCCGGCCGACCCCCTCATCGGAAACAGCGCCGCGATGCAGGAGGTCTACAAGACCATCGGCCGCGTCGCTCACTCCGACGCGACGGTGCTCATCACCGGCGAGACTGGTACCGGCAAGGAGCTGATCGCCAGCATCCTGCACCGGACCTCCAGCTACTCCGGCGGCCAGCTCGTGAAGGTCAACTGCGCCGCCCTCCCCGAAACACTTCTCGAAAGCGAGCTCTTCGGCCACGAGAAGGGCGCATTCACCGGCGCGCTCAACCAGCGCAAGGGCCGCTTCGAGATGGCCAACAAGGGAACGATCTTCCTCGACGAGATCGGCGAGATGACCCTTTCGACGCAGAAGAAGCTCCTTCGCGTGCTACAGGAGCGTGAGTTCGAACGCGTCGGGGGCTCCGTCACCGTCAAGATCGACACCCGCGTGATTGCCGCCACGAACAAGATCCTGCCGCAGGAGATCGAAGCCGGCCGCTTCCGCGAAGACCTCTACTACCGGCTCAACGTCATCTCCATCTACCTCCCGCCCCTGCGCGACCGCAAGGACGATATCCCCCTGCTCGTCGAGCACTTCGTGGACAAGCACCGCTATCGCCCCGGCTCACCCGCCTCGAAGGTCAGCGAGAGCGCCATGGAGAAGCTCATGGAGTACGACTGGCCGGGCAACGTCCGTGAGCTGGAGAACCTTGTCCAGCGGGCCGCCGTTCTCTCGCAGGGCGGCATCATCACCGCCGAGCACATCCACTTCAGTGGCACCGATAGCCGCCGCCTGCTGGACCTGGGTGAGCGGGTGCGACGAGGGACATCCCTGCCCGATCTCCTCGAAGAGGTCCAAAAGACCGCGATCGACGAAGCCATCTCCGCCACCGACGGCGACCGCAAGGAAGCCGCTTCCCTGCTCGGCCTCTCCTTGCAGGATTTCAACAAGCGAGCGAAGGCGGTCGGCATCGCCTGAGCGATCCGTGAACACTGAAAAGACCCCCGTGACGAATCGTCGTCACGGGGGTCTTTCTGTACACGAGCAAGCTATCGTTACAGCTTCTCGGTTTCCGCCTCGATCTGCCCGATCTTCTCGGTATCGTGCGAGCCGTTCGGCGAGACCGATACGGCCTCGACCGTCGTCTGCTGCTCGTCCTTCTTTTCCTCGTTCTTCATGAACGGAAGCCGCTCGAGCAGTGCCGAGGCCTGCTCCTTGAACTGGTCGAGCTGGCTCTTCGACGGCTTCTTGCCGAAGCGATAGTAATAATCAGCCGCCTTGCCAACCGTCATGGTGCCGACAAACGCGATCCCGACCTTGGGGATCGTTCCCGCCGCGAACGGGATGAACGACGCGGCCTCACGAGCGGCTGTGCGCCACAAGAAGCCCGCGCCCACCACTGGCGTCAATTCCCGGACAATCGCCATCTGGTCCTCGAGCCCGCGATCGTGCGCCGCCGCGATCTTGTAGCACATCATGACCTGGTTCTTGGTGAGGACGATAAGGTCGGCGCTGGCCGCCACCAGGCCGCCAAGAAGCGGAATCACGGCCGGGATGTTCGACACCAGCGCGAACTGCGCATTCGCCCGCGAGGTCTGCTCCACGATCGCCCGGACAGCGGCGGGCCGCCATTCCTCATAGTGACGCCCGAACGCCGGCGCGACGTCCGGCAGCATGTCCATGATCTCCATACGGACCGCGTTGGCGGGATCGTTCCCGTCGGAGATTTCCTTGGCGAGGAAGAACACGTTCGCGGCGTCCCGGCGGGATCCGGCGGCTCTGCGAACCCGGTCGAAGAGCCCCTCCCCTGTCGGGTCGTAGACGATCACCACGTCATATCGGGTCGCATCCAGCGACTCACGATCGCCCCATGCTTCGACCGACACGCCTGAGCGATCGACCGGCCCGAGCAGTTGCGTAGCCGCCTCCTGGGCCAATGCTTCATCGCGCCCGACGATCAGCATGCGCGGCGTGCGCTCCGCGCGATCGCGGACTTCTTCGAAATCGATATCCTTGACGACGTTCATGAACGACCGGACCGTGCCAATCGCCCCGATCGGACCGTTCTTCAGTACCTTCATTGAGCCAAGACCTTTCGAGAGCGGAATCCGACTATGCAGCGTCACTTCTGGACGCCACGGTAAACACTATACCGGTGAAGGAGTCTCAAGAATCACGCCACGCCGGAACGATGAAGAGGCGGACCGGCAGATTCACCGGCCCGCCCCTGGTGCGTCAAACCTAGGCGTCGAAGCTCTTCATCGTGTCGACCAGGCCCTGGACCGCATCCGCCGACTTGCGAAGCGCCGCTGCCTCATCGTCCTTCAGGTTGATCTGCATGATCGCTTCGAGACCCGAGCGCCCGAGCTTCACCGGCACGCCGACGTACAGGTTGTCGATGCCGTATTCGCCCTGGAGCAGCACCGAGCACGGCAGGATGCGCTTCTTGTCGAGCAGGATCGATTCGACCATCTCGACAGTCGACGCCGCAGGCGCATAGTAGGCGCTGCCGCTCTTGAGCAAGCTCACCACCTCGGCCCCGCCGTTGGCGGTGCGCGTCTCCAGTTCCTTGATCTTCTCTTCGGACAACAGTTCCGGCAGCGGGATACCGGCGACCGTCGAGTACCGCGACAGCGGGACCATCGTGTCGCCGTGGCCACCGAGAACGAAGGCTGTCACATCCTCGACTGAGACATCCAGCTCCGCGGCGATGAAGGTGCGGAAACGCGCCGAATCGAGCACGCCTGCCTGCCCGATTACGCGCTCTCGCGGGAACCCCGACGTTTCGAGCGCCACATGGCACATCGCGTCGAGCGGGTTGGAGACGACGATCAGGATCGAATCGGGAGCGACCTTCACGATCTCGGACACGACCGACCGGATAATGCCCTGGTTGGTCTTGAGGAGATCGTCCCGGCTCATGCCGGGCTTACGGGGTATGCCCGAGGTAATCACGACGACGTCGGAGTCCGCCGCCTCTTCATACGAGTTGGAGCCGACCAGGTAGGAGTCGTATCCCATCACCGGCCCGGTCTGCATCAGGTCGAGTGCCTTGCCCTGCGGCATCCCTTCGACGATATCGATGAGGACGATATCCGCGTAATCGCGCTGGGCAATCAACTGGGCGACCGTGCCACCGACCATTCCGACACCGACGACGGTGACCTTCGGACGAGCATTCTTCTGAGCCATGGCGATGCAGTCCTTCCTGACCTGGTGCTCGACCCGCCACACCGGCGAGCCGGGTTCCTCTGAAGCGCCAGGAACAACATCTCGGCCATGTTCCACCACGTCCAACATCGTTGTTCCGGACGCACGTACCGTAACCAATAGTACCAGCAGGATCGGCTGTTTTCCCCGAAACGTCGAACAATCGACTGCACACAGGAAGGGCGGACACCTCTCCGGATGCCCGCCCTCAACTGGTCCACGCTTCCCATGTCATCTCATTCAACCTCGACGGCTGAGAATGCCCCTCCTTTCCGTTCCCTACTCTCGATCCGTCGCCCGGAGTCCAGGCGCGAGCGCCAGGATGAGACGCGGTCGGAGATTGTATCGAGTGCAGCAACGAACCATGAACCGAGAGGATCCGGCCGGACCCCGTCCCGCTCCGGGAAGAACCCATCCGGGTTCCTGAGCGACGACTGCGAGTCCCGATCGAACCGGTTTTGCATCATCTGGTGAAAAACAGGATCCATCACAGCATCCCCTTCATCGCAACGGCCAGGAGCACGGCCACGCGACGCAACCAGTTCACGCCACCTCGCTCCTTGAAGAATTCGCTGTCGTCAGATGGGGACTTTTCCGGGAAGCCATACTCACGGCGCATGGCGTTGTGGATATCAAAGCCTGTCATCGGGAACCGCCTCCTGAAGGTGAAAACCAGGTAACGGGGCACGTCCCATCACCTGATTCCAGCCTATGGAGGCGGGCGTTCCGGATCGTCTATCGATGGTTGGGTTTAGGGTTTAGTTGGGGTTTAGTCCCTCGCCGTACGGGCCGTACGCCTGAAGGACTGTTGGCCAAATCGCCCAAGGAGCCTGCACCGAGAAACGTCGAAGGGGTGACAATCGTAGGGGCGGACCCCGTGTCCGCCCAGCCCACCCTCCAAGCCCCCGTCATCCTGAGCGGAGCGAAGGACCCAACGCGAAGCGGCCAAACCCATGCCGTCTCCGCCTGGAACCATCGCCCCGGAAACTCCGTAGAAATTGCCCAGAGCAACGGCGCCGGTCGATGTCCGTAGGGGCGGACCCCGTGTCCGCCCAATCGCCCGCCGGGCGATATCCGGGCACGCGCCTTCCCGTGAGGTAACCGTGCCAAAGCGGCCAGGTTACCCAATACATGGACAACCTGGCCGCCTTGATCCAAGCACACCCAAACGGCCCATCCAGGCCGCAACATTTCAAGATGCCCAGGTTTCCCCTATACCGTGAAACTTGGTTAACTTGAAGAGTTGGACCCTAAACCGTCGGAAAACGAATTGAGCATGATCATGATCACCTCGAATGGATGAAGCCCCCGACCCGGGTCAACCAGCGAGATCGAGCTCCCGCGCGACCCGGATCGCCTCAGCCCGGTTCCGCACCATGAGCTTCCCGAAGATCTGGTGGATATGCGCCTTGATCGTTCCCTCGGAGAGGTAAAGGTCATCCGCAATCTCACGATTGGACCGCCCCTCCACCATCAGCCGCAGGACTTCCTCCTGCCGGGGAGTCAGGGGTTCGATCAGGGCTCCGTTCGGGGCTCCATCAGACTCACCGCCGGCCGCCTCCGCGTCCGCGAAAAGAGACGCGAGGAATTGTCGATGCGCCGGTGACGTCTCCCTGCGCATGGTGCGCCGCAGCAGCCTGAGGAAATCCGGCCCCTCGTCGAGAATCGTCCTCACGAACCCTTCCCGCATCGCCAGGTCGACGACGTCCCGCGCCAGAGCCGCTGCCTCATCCTCGTTCCCGGCCTCGTTTGCCGCGCACGCCAAAAGAATCTTGATGACCATCGCCCGACCGTGGCGACCAGACTCCTCCGATTCGGAGAGCAGGGCACGAAGGAACGCCGTCCCCTCATCCGTGTCGCCGAGCGCAAGCATCGCCCGGCCAAGCATGACCTGCTCCTGCTCGCCCTGTCCGAGGGATGGAGACTCGCCATGCTCCCGAACGTAATCCTGCATCCACTGCCGGACGGTCGATACCTCGCCATGTCGAAGCGCGATCCAGGCCTCGACGGCCTTCTCCCCCGGCCCATCGAATACACCGACGGCTCGTCGAATCGCATCCCGCGCCGCCGGGAGATTGCCTTCGGCGTCCTCGAGTATGGCGATCGCCACATAGACGTTCATCAGGATCTTGGCGTCACCAACACTCCTCGCGAGCTGAAGCGCCTTCATGAGGTCCGAGCGGGCAGCCTCTCGTTCATCCCGCTCGTAATGGATCTCGCCACGCGTGACCAGCAGGGCGGCATAGGCCGGGCTCCGGTCCATACCCGAGGTCACCGCACGCTCCATATCGCGCTCGATCATAAGCGCGGCGTCACGCAGCCGTCCCAGGGAAACGAGGGTCAGCGCCTGGTATCGCGACCCCCACAGAGCCGCATGGGTGAAGCCACTCTCCCACCCCAGTCGCGACGCCCGGCCGAATGCGTCACAGGCTTCTCGCGTCTTGCCAATCGCCCGATAGGCAAACCCAAGGCTCAGCAATGCGTCCGCCCGGAACCAGTCGAACGACGGGTCCGAGCACTCCAGCGCCACCTTCGAAAAGGCGATCGTCTCCTCATGATTCCCACGATATGCCGCAAGGCGCGCGCGGATACTGGCGACTTCCGATCGCCAGGGACGATCATGCTCCGGTATCGAGGCACCGATTCGCGCCTCGATGTCGCGCGCCATCGCCTCAGCTTCATCGAGGCGCCCAACCAGCACCAACGCCCATGCGTAGTAGCACACCAGCGCGGGGCGACCGGCGAGGAGACCCCTGGGGAGCTGCTCCACGAGATGGATCAGGGTCGTCGTCTCACCGTCTCTCAACAGGAGGGGCTCGGCGAAACGCTCCAGAAGCTCCGCCGCCTCCGCCGGCTCGCCACCGCGAAGATAGGCGGTCGCAGCCTCGATAGGCTGATCCGCCTCTCGATACCATCGGGCAGCGCTTCGCCAAACGTTCCGCTCCGCGTCAGGATGCGTCCGCTCCAGCCTGGAGACCAGGAACTGCCGGAAGATCCCGTGGTAGCGATACCATCTCCGTTCATGGTCGAGCGGGATGATGAACAGCCCCTGCTGCTCGATCTGATCCAGGACCGAGCCTGCGTCGTCTATTCCGGTCACCGCTGCCGCCAGGGGACCGCAGAAGCGATCCAGCACCGCGGTATGCATCAGGAATCGCTCGACCTCCGGAGGCACATGTTTCATCACCTCTTCGGCCAGGTAATCAGCGATATCCCTGTGGCTTCCCTGGAAACTCGCCTCCACTGCCGGCAAGTT
>DATGPC010000288.1:0-2037 GCA_035305265.1 Thermomicrobiales bacterium
GATATTTGCAGAAGTGCTGCGGCGGAACGCTGGCGAAGTCGAATTTCACCAGGCCGTCAGAGAGGTCCTCGACAGCATAGGCCGGGTCATCGCCAAACATCCGGACTACGCCGATGAGGCGTTGATCGAGCGCATCTGCGAACCCGAACGTCAGATCATCTTCCGCGTGCCCTGGATCGATGACAAAGGGCAGGTGCAGATCAACCGTGGCTTCCGCGTCTGCTTCAATTCCGCACTCGGCCCCTACAAGGGTGGGTTGCGGTTCCATCCCAGCGTCAACCTCGGGATAATGAAGTTTCTCGCCTTCGAGCAGACGTTCAAGAACGCTCTGACCGGCATGCCGATCGGCGGCGCCAAGGGCGGATCGGATTTCGATCCAAAGGGCCGCTCCGACATGGAGATCATGCGGTTCTGCCAGTCGTTCATGACTGAGCTCTACCGCCATCTCGGTGAGTACACGGACGTCCCCGCTGGCGACATCGGCGTGGGGCAGCGCGAGATCGGCTACATGTTCGGCCAGTACAAGCGCATCACCAACCGCTACGAGTCCGGTGTTCTGACCGGCAAGGGCCTGACGTGGGGTGGTTCGCAAGTCCGAAAGGAGGCGACGGGCTACGGCGCGGTCTTCTTTGTCGAGCAGATGTTGAAGACGCGCGGACAGGGATTCGAAGGAAAGAAGGTCGTCGTCTCAGGCTCGGGCAACGTCGCCATCTATACCATCGAGAAAGTTCAGCAACTGGGCGGTCGCGTGATCGCGTGCTCGGATTCCGACGGTTACGTCGTCGAGGAGAGCGGCATCGACCTGGAGTTGCTGAAGGAGATCAAGGAGGTCCGGCGCGAGCGCATCGCCACATATGCGAAGCTGCGTAAGGACACGACCGATTACGTGCCGAAGGGCAGCATCTGGGAGATCCCCTGCGACATCGCCATGCCATGCGCAACGCAGAACGAGCTCAATGGTGTGGATGCGCGCAGGCTTATCAAAAACGGTGTGATCGCTGTTGGCGAAGGGGCGAATATGCCTTGCACCCCCGATGCCGTGCGCAACTTTCTGGAGGCCGATGTTCTTTTCGGCCCTGGCAAGGCGACGAATGCGGGTGGCGTGGCCACCAGTGCGCTCGAGATGCAGCAGAACGCTTCCCGGGATTCCTGGACCTTCGAGGAGACCGAGGAGCGCCTGGCAACCATCATGCGGCAGATCCACGACCGCTGCGCGGAGACGGCGGAGGATTACGGTATGCCGGGCAATTACGTCGCTGGGGCCAACATCGCGGGCTTCATCCGTGTCGCCGAAGCGATGCGGGCATTGGGCGTGGTCTAAAGCCGGCGCGAACGTAGCACGGCCGCGCCGGATCGCTCGTCTGCTGACACTGGCCGCTACCGCCGTTCTCGTGCTTCGCCCGTTGGGAGTGCGAAGTCAGAGCGCATCGGCCGCCATACCGTGATCTGACGCTCTTCACACAGGATCGCGGGCAGGCGATCGAGATAGGCTTTCCGGTAACCCCGCTGGAGTTGGACCTCGATGAGGTCCCGCTGGTCTGCCCAGGTCTCGTAGATCATGAAGCGGGTCGGATCGTCCGGGTCGCGATGCAGGGTGGCGTTGATGAACGTCGACTCGTGTCGCATGGCATCGAGCAGCGGGTGCAACAAACGCAGGAACTCATCTTCATACCCAGGCCGGACATGAACCACGACCGTGGCCGACACCGGCGAGCCTGTGGCGCCGTCACCTGCCTCCTCAGAGTAAGTGATTTGACGCACTCTGGTTTAGGACACGGGAAGTCTCCTTTGATCTGGAGTCGTCTCAAGCCTCGATCGCCCGCGAGCGCCGCAGCGCAATCATCTGCAGCTCCGCGAAGAAGCCCACCACGAGCGCCTGAGCAGCGATGAGGACATATCCTGCCAGCGTGGGTGCGACGTAGCCGGAAAGCAGCACCAGCAGGTTGGCAGCGACCCAGATCGCATTGCCCGCGATGATCGTGAGAACGGCGCCTGTGGGTGACGGCTCGCGAAAGGCGGTCCACGCCACCAGCGCGA
>DATGPC010000289.1:0-4861 GCA_035305265.1 Thermomicrobiales bacterium
GATCAACAACCCGATCGAAGCCATGTTCGCGTTCGTCGTCGGCCTCGTCCTGATCGTTCCGTTCAGCATCCTCATCAACCTCGGCGCGGTGCTCCATGGCCAGCTCGGTCTGCTCCTGCTCGGCACATCCAACGAGGAAGCCCTCACCGAGCGCGTCGAGGTGCTGACCGAGAGCCGCTCGGCCGTCATGCGCGCCATGCACATGGAGCGCCGACGCATCGAGCGCGACCTTCACGACGGCGCCCAGCAGCGCCTGGTGAGCCTCGCGATGGACCTCGGCCGCGCCCGTGAGAAACTCGAGACCGACCCGGAGGCCGCCCGCCGTATCATCGACGAGTCGCACGAGCAGGCCAAGAAGGTCCTGACCGAGATGCGCGAGCTGGTCCGCGGCATCCACCCCGCCGTGCTGACCGACCGCGGGCTCGACGCCGCGATCTCCGCCATCGCCGGCAGTGTCCCGATCCCGGTCGAGGTCGATGTCCGGCTCGATCAGCGATTGCCAGAGGAGGTCGAGGGCACCGCGTATTTCGTGGTCGTCGAGTCGCTGACGAATGTCACGAAGCACAGTGGCGCCACCGCTGCCCGGGTCGCTATCTTCCGCGACGGGAATTGGCTTAGAATCACCATCGAGGACAACGGTCGCGGTGGTGCCGATCCGGAGCTGGGCTCTGGTATGCGTGGGCTCCGCGACCGCATTGCCGCCCTGGATGGCAGCTTTGCGTTCGTCAGCCCGGAAGGGAGGGGAACGCGGATTTCAGTGGAGATCCCATGCGGGTAATCATTGCGGAAGATGCGGTCATGTTGCGCGAGGGGCTCATTCGCCTCCTGGGTGAACATGACGCCGAGATCGTCGCCGCGGTCGACAATGGAGATGCCTTCGTCGAGGCCGTGCAGGAGCATCGCCCCGATGTCTCGATCGTCGACGTTCGCATGCCGCCAACCTTCCGTGACGAGGGCCTTCGCGCCGCCATCGAGGCTCGCCGCCGCATTCCGGACACCCCGATCCTCGTTTTCTCCCAATACGTCGAAGAGCGTTACGCCGCGGAGCTCCTGGAAGGGGGCACCCGCGGCGTCGGCTATCTCCTGAAGGATCGCGTCGCCGATGTGCGCGATTTCATCCATGCCGTCAGGCAAGTCGCCTCGGGCGGCACCGTGCTCGACCCCGAAGTCGTCGCCCAGCTCGTCACCCGCCGTCGCCGCGACGATCGCCTCGCCGGCCTCACCCCGCGCGAGCACGAGGTCCTGGCGCTGATGGCGGAAGGGAAGACCAACGCCGCCATCGCCGAGTCGCTCTTCGTCAGCGAGGGGACCGTCGAGAAGCACATTCGCGGCATCTTCTCCAAGCTCAACCTCGAGGACGCCGAGACGATGCACCGCCGCGTCCTTGCCGTCCTCACCTTCCTCCGCCTCGGCGAGGACGAGCGCTAACCCCTGTCCCTGAACCGCCCCTTCCTCATCGGACAAGGCTCGACCTCGACACGTTGACTGTGTAGGGGGCGCATTCCCCACCCCAGGAAGCACCGGCGATGTTCCCTTACTGGCCTGGAGCCAAAGGCTCTTGTCTGTTGGCTCAGGTGAAGGGTCATGGTGGTGCTTGACATAGCCAACAATGGCTCGGATATTTATGGTCAATCCATTGGGGGATCAACAACAACTGAAACGAAGACTGTAACGACTGGCACTGTCCGCGTCGATGTCGTGAGGCTTGTGCACGCGCTCGTACAGCATGGCGCTGCTCGACGGAAGTGTCGGACGCCTTCACCGATTGGATTCTGGCAACAAGCTTCGGCCTCCAGCGCCAGCTCGGTGATGGAGTGGGAGAGGGAGGAAGCTCCCGGATCCTCGACAACTGGAGAGGATCCCCACCCGAAAGGGCGGTCCGGAAAATTGCTTCATCGTTTTACTTGACAGGTTATATGCAATTATGTCATGCTAAGGGCAGTCAAATGGGGGATCGCCAAAAAGCTAATCAATAAGGAACGCGAGAGCAGGCGGATGCCGGGCACTCGTTGAAGCTCCAAATCCAGGTGACATTGCCTGGCGGGAGTAGGGTAAACGTCTTGGATGCTTGAACATCAGGATGGGTGGGAATCGTGCGCTTCGGACAGGATCAATCAACCAGTACTATCGGAAACAGGGGAGGGGCCTGGCGAATCGCCACTTCCTTGCTCGTGCTCACGATCGTCCTGCTGACGGCGTCCCCGATCGCGACGATCGCCCAGGGCGAGGGCCTCTCGACAGCTGAAGTACCCGCCGAAGCCCCAGCCGTGGTCGAACCGGTTGCCGAGCAACCGACCGCCGTTCCGGTCCAGCCCACCTCCGTCCCGCCAACGGCTGTCCCTCCGACGGCAGTGCCGCCAACAGTTGTCCCGCCGACGGTGATCCCGACGGCGGTGCCGACGCAGGTTCCGCCGACCGCCGTGCCAACAGCTGTACCGACTCAGGAGCCGACCGCGGTCCCGACCGAAAAGGTCTGGGTGAACACCGACGCGCTCCGCGTCACCGACGGCGTCACGACCCATACCGTCCAGCAGGGCGCCTCGGCCACCGTCTCCATCACGTACACCGTCACCACGCCGCGCTCGTCCACCACAGTCTACGCCCGGCTCTCCGGCGCCGCCGACGGCTGGACCATCAGCTCGCCGCAGCTCCCGGCCGCGACGACCGCCGCCTGGACGCAGACCGCGACGGTGCAGCCCGGCACGGCGTTCACCCTGCCGATCGTCATCACCGCGCCGACCACCGTCGCCCAGGATCACGCTGTCTCGCTGCATCTGTGGAGCGTCGCCGCTGGTGAGAAGGGCCAGGAGATTGGCGTCGCGAATACCGACCTACGCATCGTCACCGTCACCGCCCTGGCACCGCCTCCGACGCCAACCCCGGCGCCCACACCAAGCCCGACTCCGATGCCAAGGTTGGGCCTCGCGGCGGCTGATCCACCATTCATGCTGACGTGCGTGCCTACTGTTGCCACGGTGGATCCCACTCTCGGCTATGCAGCCTTCAGGTGCACAGTCAACCGCGACAAAGAGCATCCAATGCATCTCACCGCCACGTTTTCCGCATCGACCGTTGGATGGCAGTACAGCATTCCAGAAGTCACGGACGGGTTCACCAGCGTCATCCCGACAGGTGCGCAGCCAAAGAAGCTGGTCTACGACGTGTACCTCCGCCCTGACCCGAACGCAACCACTGTTTCCAGGACGGCCACCTTGAACTTCGGTGGCAAGCCCACGAACGACGCGAACTTCTTTGTCGTCCCTCTCAATGCGATGGGGGAGCCGGTGTCGACTGACATGAGCATGCAGTGCCTCCCGGAACACCCGGGCCTTGCCATCAATGGATCAACGACGGTCACGTGCATTATCGACGGCACCCAATTGCTCTCCACGGTGACGATCCAGAATGCAAAGGTCAATGCCGGGAGCGGTTGGCAGGTTAACGTCTCCGGCGGCGCTCCGGCAGCTTCTATCACGATCCCGGTGGGGACGCAGCTTCCTGGTGCAACCGGATCGACACAGTTCCGTTTTACCCTCACCAGAAATGCATGCACGACGACGGCTCCGGCAGCTTCAGTGTCAACGACGTACAGCTATGGCAGTCCAGCGGTGATGAAACCTGGTCCAGAAGCAACGGTCACAGTATCGCCCACTGGAGCCGTTTCGCCCTCGGTCACGCTCTCGGGACCGATTGACTTCGGACCACTCACCTGGGACGGCACCTCGTACGGCTCCTCTATACGAAGCGTGACTGCAACGATCAACCGGGAGGGTGCTTGCGGCGGTGAGTACAACATCAACCTCAGTGTGGAGAGTGTCAGTGCAGGTATTGATCCTAGGCTGACGGGGGCGGAGAAGGAGGGCAACGGCCTGAGCCTCGTGAGCCAAGCGAGTGATTCCACCGCCGCGCCGGTTACGGTTGCGAGAATCGATCCCACTTTCACCGGTCAGGGAACGGTCGACATCGAGCTGACGCTGGAGCCGGGCAGCGAGGCTGATCCAGGCACGCATAACATGACGATCCATGTGAAGGCAGAAAACGGGAACTAACGAAGGACCAAGGATATGTGGGTTATCGGCAGCGGACGAGATCCGTCGGGATGGGGAACGAGCCAGGAGCGAAGCGAGCTCACGTCGCCGAGGCTTGATGAAAGGAAGGACCAGCAAGAGTGAGCTGCCGAAACCTCAAACACGCACTAGCCACAGCAGATGTGGCAAGGCGGCCCAATCGGAGCCGCCCCACCGAAACCAGTGGATGCCAGAACCTGGAACGTTACGTGGCACCACTCACCATATTGAACCACAGAGTGGTTCGGGAGAGATCAATCATGAACTTCAAGTCCAACCTCGTCGGTTTCGCTGCCGCTTCCGTCTTCGCCCTCAGCATGACCACTGGCGCCATGGCCGCCGATACGACGGCAAGCGTCACACTCAACTCGCAGAACGCAGGCGTCTGCACCTTGTCGATCACGGATACGTCCATCACTTTCGAGAGTCAGAGCTGGGACGGCGAAGTGTGGAGCAACAACGCCAAGGAGGAGGACATCCGCGGCAGGGTGACCAATGGCAAGCCGCGCCAGACCTGTGATGTCACTGCAGCCAGCAGCGGCCTGCGCAACATGTCAGAGGATGCGGAAGGCGAGATTGGGCTGACGATCGGCACAGAGGTCATGGACGGCACTGACCGGCTCGTGGTGAACGACTCGGCCACGGAGAACTTCACGCTGAAGGCCAAGCTCGGCGTCGCTGGTATGGAAGACGACCCCGGCACCTACCAGGGCACCGTCAACTTCAAAGTTACGACGAACGGCCAGTAGTCGCTCATCGCGCCGGTCGGCCCTGACCGGCCGGCGCACTTCCAA
>DATGPC010000290.1:0-4616 GCA_035305265.1 Thermomicrobiales bacterium
CGCCGCGTGAGGTTGGCGACGGATCGCAGCACCCGCTCGCCCCAGAGCAGCTCGTAGGGGAACGAGGGGATGTCGCTCATGTGGATCCCGGCGCAGACGACCACCCCTCCCCTGCCGACGCAGCGCAGCGCAACGGGAACAAGGCCGCCGGCCGGCGCGAAGATGATCGCGGCATCGAGCTCCTCCGGAGGCGTTTCATCACTGCCTCCCGCCCACTCGGCCCCCAACTCCATGGCGAACCGCTGCCCCTCGCGATCACCGGGCCGGGCGAAGGCGAACACCCGTCGCCCTTGGCCCCGAGCGACCTGCAGGATGAGATGTGCCGCCGAGCCGAACCCGAAGAGGCCAAGCCGCTCGCCGTCACCGGTCATCCCGAGCGCCCGGCACCCGATCAGGCCGGCACAAAGAAGCGGCGCCGCCTGGAGAGCAGGGACATCGTCCGGGATGCCGATGCAGAACCGCTCGTCGGCAACCGCGTACTCCGCGTATCCGCCATCGACGTCATAGCCGGTGAATCGCGCCCGCTCGCAGAGGTTCTCGCGGCCGGACAGGCAATACCGGCACTCCCCACATGTCCAACCAAGCCACGGCACACCGACGCGGCCACCTGGGTCGTAGCGCTCGCAACCTGGCCCCGTTTCGACGACCGTGCCGACGATCTGGTGACCGGGGATCAGCGGAAGCTTCGGATGTTCCAGCTCCCCGTCGAGGATATGCAGGTCCGTCCGGCAGACGCCGCACGCATGTACCCGGAGCAAGACCTGGCCCTGCCCCGGCGCCGGAACCGGCACATCTGCCAACCGCAACGGCTCACGTTGGGCATTGAGGATCATCGCCTCCATGGCAGCACTCCCTTGTCTGATGCAACCGATACCTTCATTGTTGCACGCCGCATCCCACCCGGTACGCACGAGGTGCAGGACACATCGGCACGCGTTTGTTGCGTCAGGCGTGCTGAAAACGATGCGCTTGTCACGCCTCCGGACATAAGATCATTGGCAAGACAGGATGTCACGAGTGGCGATGGCAGGCAGAGCAACGCGTTGCGAAGGACCTGCGTCCGTCCATTCTCGCCGGCCCCGAGAGTCCGCCTTCAATCAGGCTTGTGTCCCTGGTACCGGCGGCACGCACGAGAGAACCGCGCTCGCTCCCTTCGTGATTCCGACAGCTCCTCGCCAATCGCCCTCCGTCAGGAGAACGCCTCTCGTTCCCGATCGCTGTGATCGGGCCGACCTGAACGGGCGTTCGGAAGGGAGCCATGACCATGGACGCCGCGACATATTCGTTTGCTGACAAGGTCGCCATCGTGACCGGCGCGACATCTGGGATCGGCAAAGCGACGGCGCAGGCATTGGCCCGGGCGGGGGCTCGCGTCGTGGTATCCGGAATCAATGAGGCGCTCGGGTCCCGCGTCGTCGAGGAGATCACCCGTGACGACGGCACAGCAGTCTTCATTCGCGCGGATGTGTCTCGTCGCGAGGATGTCGAGCATCTGGTCAGTGAGACCGTGCGGCAGTTCGGCCGGCTCGACATCGCATTCAACAACGCGGGGATCGAAGGCGACACCGCATTGACCGCCGACTGGACCGAGGAGTGTTGGCTCCACGTCCTTGATGTGAATCTCACCGGCGTCTGGCGATGCATGAAAGCCGAGATCCCCGCGATGCTGTCGAACGGCGGCGGGGTCATCGTCAACTGCTCGTCTGTTGCCGGTCTCGTTGGATTCGCCGGAAGCGCCGCCTATGTTGCCAGCAAGCACGGCATCATCGGGCTGACGCGCACCGCCGCGCTCGAATACGCGCCGATGGGCATCAGGATCAACGCAATCTGCCCGGGTGTGATCGACACGCCCATGGTGCAGCGAGTCATCCACGATGATCCGGAGCAAGCCCGGCAGATCCTCGCGCTTGAGCCAATCGGTCGAATGGGAAACCCCAAAGAGATCGCGGCCGCGGTGCTATGGCTCTGCTCCGACGCGGCCACCTTTGTCATCGGCCATCCACTGGTTGTGGATGGCGGGCTCGTCGCTCGCTAACCCCAGGGTTGGTCTGTTTGGACCCCCTCCGACCTTCGGGATGTCGCGTCCGTGAAAGGGATGGATCATGTCTGGTCACCAAACGTTCACCCGCTGGTTCAGTGATCTTCGCTCGAGCGACGTTGCTGATGTCGGTGGCAAGAATGCCTCGCTTGGCGAGTTGATCAGCGCCCTGGTCCCGGAAGGGATTCGCGTGCCGGACGGGTTCGCGACGACCGCCGGGGCCTATCGGGAATTCGTCCGGCAAAACGACCTCGAGGACATTATCCGGACCCGGATCGCCGACTACCATGCCGGCCGGCAGTCCCTGACCTCGGCCGCCGGTGATATCCGACGCCGCATCCGCGAAGGCATCTTCCCTGAGGAGATCGCAAGCGCTATCCGGGATGCCTATCGGGAGCTGTCAGCCCGCTACGGCGTCAACGCGGCCGATGTCGCGGTCCGTTCCAGCGCGACCGCCGAGGACCTGCCGTCGGCCAGCTTCGCGGGACAGCACGAGAGCTTCCTGAACATCTCCGGGGAGGACGCCCTCCTCCATGCGTGCCGCGAATGCTACGCCTCCATGTTCAGCGACCGGGCGATCAGTTACCGGGACGCGCAAGGGTTCGATCACCTGCAGGTCGCGCTATCCGTCGGCGTCCAGAAGATGGTGCGGTCCGACCTCGCAGGCGCGGGGGTGATGTTTACCCTCGACACGGAGTCCGGGTACCCGGACGTCACGGTCATCAATGCCTCCTGGGGTCTGGGCGAATCGGTGGTGAAGGGCCTGGTCACGCCGGACGAGATCGCCGTCTATGTCCCGTTCCTCGACACGCCCGGACGCCGCCCCGTGATCAGCCGCGAGCTCGGCTCCAAACTGACCCGATTGATGTACTCGGATAGCGGCGATTCCCCAACGAAGACCGTCGAAACGACACCGGAGGAACGCGCGACGTTTGTCCTCTCGGACGACGAGGCGATACTCCTCGCGAGGTGGGGGCAGGCGATCGAGCGACACTACGGCGTCGAAATGGACATTGAATGGGCGCGCGACGGGCAGGACGGCAAGCTGTACGTCGTTCAGGCGCGGCCCGAAACGGTAGCGTCTCGCCGGTTGACCACGTCGCTGAAGATCTATCGCCTTCTCGGGAGCGGCACGGTGCTGGCCAAGGGGTTGGCGATCGGGAGCGCAATCGCAACCGGCCAGGCGCAGATCATCGCGTCGGCCGACGAGATCGACCGCTTCCGGCCCGGCGCCATCCTCGTGACGAGGCAAACCGACCCGGACTGGGTTCCCATCATGAAGCGCGCGGCCGGGATCATCACGAACGAAGGGGGGCGCACCAGCCACTCCGCCATCGTGAGCCGCGAGCTTGGCGTTCCCGCGATCGTGGGGACCGGGAACGCGACAGACGTCCTGCACGACGGCCAGGACATCACGCTTTCCTGCGTCACGGGCTCTCGCGGCGAGGTCCTGGACGGCATCATCGACTTCGAGGTCTCGGAGATCGACCTCGCCACGATCGAGCGGCCGCGCACGAAGGTCATGGTCAACATGGCCAATCCGGCCACGGCATTCCGATGGTGGAAGCTGCCGACCAGCGGCATCGGTCTCGCGCGCATGGAGTTCATCATCAGCAACAGCATCAAGATCCACCCGATGGCGCTGTTACGCTTCGAAGAGTTGGAGGACGCGGACGCCAGGGAGAAGATCGCGCGTCTGACCGCCGGGTATGAGGACAAGACCGAGTACTTCGTGGACAAGCTCGCCCTCGGCATCGCCCGGCTTGCCGCACCACACTACCCACAACCGGTCATCGTTCGCCTGAGCGACTTCAAGACGAACGAATATGCCGGGCTGATCGGCGGCACGGCGTTCGAACCGGTCGAGTCGAACCCGATGCTCGGCTGGCGTGGCGCATCCCGCTATTACGACGAGCGCTACCAGGAAGGGTTCGCTCTCGAATGCCGGGCGCTCGTTCGCGTGCGCGAGGAGATCGGCTTCGACAACGTCGCGGTCATGATCCCCTTCTGCCGCACGGTGGCCGAGGCTGATCGCGTGTTGCGGGAAATGGCCCGGCATGGCCTCGAGCGCGGCAGGAACGGTCTCGACGTCTATGTGATGGCGGAGATACCTTCCAACGTGATCCTCGCTGACGAGTTCGGCAAGCGATTCGACGGGTTCTCCATCGGCAGCAACGACCTCACCCAGCTGGTCCTCGGTGTCGACCGGGACTCACGGGACCTGGAGCAGCTCTTCGATGAGCGCAACGAGGCCGTCAAGCGGATGATCCGGATGCTGATCCCGGCGGCCCATGCCGAAGGCGCGACGGTCGGCATCTGTGGCGAGGCGCCATCCAACTATCCGGAGTTCGCGAGGTTCCTCGTCGAGGCAGGGATCGACTCCATCTCGTTGAGCCCCGATCGCGTACTCGAGACGTTGCCGATCCTCGTTGACGCCGAGCGTTCCGTCGCGGCGGTCACGTGATGACCGTCCCTTACGCCAATCACCGCGTGGAGAGTCGCCCTACGTAGGGCGACTCTCCACGCGGTGATTGGCGTAAGGGACGGTCATCACGTGACCGCCGCGACGGAACGCTCG
>DATGPC010000291.1:0-2997 GCA_035305265.1 Thermomicrobiales bacterium
CATCACTCTCACGAAGCGTGCCTCCATGGGGCACGGGAGGGATCAGCCGGCATTTTCGAGTCACGGGAACCTGTTGCGAAGCGTCGACGTCATGTACGCTGGGAAATACAGGGACCACAACTGTCAAGCTGGCATTGTCCGGCGAATACACAATACAACCGCCGCACCTCGCGGCACAGGAGCACGACGCCCGTGGCCACGATACCTTCCGTCCGTTCGTCGTTTACCGGGGCCCCGTTCGATCCATTCGCGCTTGATGCGCTTCGCACGGCGCTGCAGGGCGTTGCCCTGACCCCTGGCGACGACGGCTATGCCGACGCGTCTGCCTGCTGGTCGGTGCTGATCCGGCACGAGCCGGCAATTGCGGTGATGGCGGAGACAACGGACGATGTCATCCTCGCCGTGCGCTTCGCGAACGCGCACGATCTCCCGATTGCGGTGCAGGGCACCGGGCACGGACAGCCGACGCCATGCGTGGGCGGGATGCTGGTCAATACGTCCCGGATGCAGGGCGTGACGATCTTCCCGCAGGCGCGGCGGGCGCGTGCGGAAGCAGGCGTGAAGTGGGAATCGGTCGTGCCCCTGGCGCATGAGCATGGGCTGGCGCCGCTCGCGGGATCGACGACCGATGTCGGCGTGGTCGGGTACACGCTGGGTGGCGGACACGGCTGGCTGGCGCGGAAATACGGTCGGGCCGCGGACATGATCCTCGCGGCGGATATCGTTACCGCGAAGGGTGAGCTACTCCACGTGACGGAAGAATCCGAGCCGGCCCTCTTCCGGGCGCTGAAAGGTGGAAGCGGCAACTACGGCATCGTGACCGAGCTGGAGTTCGGGCTGGTGCCGGTGGAGACCGTCTACGGCGGGTCAGTGATGTATCCGCTCGCGGACGCCTCCCGCGTCTTCACGGCATTCAACGCCTGGAGCGCAGCACAGCCCGAGGACATCACGGCCAGCATCGGTATCATGCGTTTCCCGCCGGTGCCGTTCGTGCCGGAGCCTCTGCAGGGGCAAGCGGTGGTCTTTGTCCGGGCGTGCGCGGTCGGGAACCTCGAGCGCGGCGAGGCAGCGATTGCGGAGATGCGCTCGCTCGGCACGCCATTGTTCGACACCTTCGCGACCATGCCATTCACCGCGATTGACGCGATCAGCATGGACCCGAAAGACCCGATGCCGGCGATGAGCGGGACGATGATCCTGCGCGATCTCGATGTGGCAACGATCGACGCGGTTCTGGAGCAAGTTGGGCCGGGCGCGGAGACGCCGCTGCTGATGGTCGAGATGCGGGATTACCGGTCACTGCCAGAGGTCGGCGGGCTGTCGCTCTTCGCGCTCGGCATCCCCTTCGCGCCGGAGGCCGGCATGGCGATCGAAGGCGCGATCACCGGGCTTCGCCACGCGCTCGCGCCGCATGTGTCGGATCGCGTGCTGCTGAACTTCCTTGGTGACGGGGATGTCGGCGAGGAACGCACGCGCGCGGCGTTCGGCGAAACGGAATACCTGTGGCGGCAGGACATGAAGCGGCGGTACGACCCGCAGAACCGCTTCCGGTTCAACCACAACATCGCGCCGTTGAAGATCTCTGTCATCGAAGGATGACCCGAAGGGCCCTCTGCAACTGAGGGCCCTTCTTCAATGCTCACCTTCCCGGACCGGTGGATGAACGACACCTGGCGTCAACTTGCGAGTGGCGCCGGGATGTCATGCGAGACCTGTACGAGCTGTTTTCCCAGGTTCCGGCCCTCGAACAACCCCTGGAGTGCCTGCGGCGCCTGGTCCAGACCGTCCGCGATGTGCTCCACGTACACGATCTTGCCTTCGTTGACCCAGGTCACCAGGCGACCAAGTGCTTCGGGGAACCGGGACACATAGTCGAGGAAGATAAAGCCTTCCATCCGGGCGCGCCTGAACGCCAGCTCCATGTAATTCCGGGGCGTATGGCCGTAGGTGCCACGGACGTAGCCGGACGAGACCCCGCCACTCAAGACGATCCTGGCATGGAGAGCGATGTTCGCGAGTGCCGCCTCGAGCATCGCGCCACCGACATTGTCGAACACCACATCGAGACCGTCCGGCGCAAGCTCTCGCAGGCGGGACTCGACATCCTCGGACTTGTAATCGATGGCGGCGTCAAAGTTGGCGGTTTCGGTGACCCAGCGCACCTTGTCCGGGCCGCCCGCCGTGCCGATCACGCGGCATCCCAGGGCCTTCGCGATCTGGCCGGCAATGGAGCCAACGCCACCGGCCGCACCGGTCACGAGCACCGTCTCGCCCTCAGCAGCCTTCCCGATATCGGTCATCCCGAAATACGCGGTCAGGCCGTTGACCCCGAAAACGCCCAGCAGGGCTTTCGGGTCGATCCCCGGCGGAACCGGATTGAGGCCAAACAATCCCTCATCACCTGTCAGCACATATTCCTGCCAACCCGTGATGCCATATACCCAGTCACCCTCGTTGAGCCGCTCTGTCCTGGATGACACGACGTAGCCGACGCCACTTCCGCGCATCACCTCCCCGACCTGCACCGGCGAGATGTAGGTCCTGTCATCGTTGAGCCAGGTGCGCTGGGTGGCATCGATCCCCAGCCAGACAACCCTGACCAGGGCCTCGCCCTCTGCAGGCTCCGGAATCGGTGATTGCCGCAGTGCAAACGTGTGCTCGTCGATCGCTCCGTCGGGACGCTCGGCGAGCACCCATTGCCGGTTGACCCCGGATGTCATCTTGTCCTCCTCGATGCGATACAGGCCGACCGGGCGCCCGCGTCGTCGATCGGCGTGATGCCGGCAACTGTCGGGTCGAAATCGCCGAACCGTTCCCTGAGCGTGGTCCGATCCCGTCGCCCCGACGCGGGCATCCCATTGCAATGCTCCGTCGTCATCCCTGTTGCGATCTGGACCCGGACCAATGTAGCCCATCGACCGGCGACATGACACCCGCCAGACGTCTGCCCCCGATCGAAAAAGCCGTGTGACCGAGCGTCCACAGAGCCGTCAAAAA
>DATGPC010000292.1:0-14977 GCA_035305265.1 Thermomicrobiales bacterium
CGACGTTCATCGCCAGTCGCTGAACGTCTTCCGCATGCGGCTGCTCGGCGCGGAGGTCGTCTCCGTGAAGTCCGGCTCGCGCACCCTGAAGGACGCCATCAACGAGGCGATCCGCGACTGGGTCACGAACGTCGACGACACTTTCTATATCTTCGGCACGGTCGCCGGGATGCACCCCTACCCGATGATCGTCCGCGACTTCCAGAGCGTCATCGGCCGCGAAGCCAAGGCGCAGTTCGCCGAGCAGGTCGGCGGGTTGCCGGACATGGTCGTCGCCTGCGTCGGCGGAGGTTCCAACGCGATGGGCCTCTTCTACGAGTTCATCCCCGACGAAAGCGTCCAGATCGTCGGCGTCGAGGCCGGCGGTCACGGTCTGGACGGCAACGAGCACGCGGCATCGCTCGTCAAAGGCGATGAAGGCGTGCTGCACGGCTCGTGGAGCTACATCCTCGAGGACGAGGACGGCCAGATCATCGAGACCCACTCGATCTCGGCCGGACTCGACTACCCGGGCGTCGGCCCGGAGCTGAGCTGGATGAAGAGCACCGGCCGCGCATCCTACGCCGCGATCACCGACGAGGAGGCGCTGGAAGGCTTCCAGCTACTCTGCCGCACGGAGGGCATCATCCCCGCGCTGGAGTCCAGCCACGCCATCGCCTATGCCGCGAAGCACCTGAAGCACCTCGGGCCGGACGCGAGCGTCATCGTCAATCTCTCCGGCCGGGGTGACAAGGACATGCATACCGTCGCCGATGCGTTGGGGGTGACCCTGTGAGCACCAACACGACCACCGAGAGCCGGATCGCCGGCACCTTTGCCCGCTGCAAGGCGGAGAACCGCACCGCGCTGATGCCGTTCGTCACCGCCGGCTACCCGACGATGGAGATCACGGAGCATATCATCCACGCGATCGTCGAGGCCGGCGCCGACCTCATCGAGATCGGCACGCCCTTCTCCGACCCGCTCGCCGACGGCACGACCGTCCAGCGCACCAGCCAGGTGTCGCTCGACAACGGCACGAAGCTGAAGGACTGCATCGCGCTGGTGAAGCGCGTCCGAGAGGCCGGTATCGAGGTGCCCCTGATGCTGATGGGCTACTTCAACCCGGTCGTCAAGTACGGCATCGACCACTACGTCGCCGATTGCGCCGACGCCGGGGTGGACGGATTCATCATCCCGGACCTGCCGATCGAGGAGAGCGGCCGGGTCCGCGATGCCGCCCGCGCCAAGGGCATCGACCTGATCTACATGACCGCGCCGACGACGACCGAGGAGCGGCTGCGCCAGGTCGGTGAGATGGGCAGCGGCTTCGTCTACTGCGTCTCCGTCACCGGCGTCACCGGCGCCCGTGAGTCCCTGTCGGCGTCGCTCGGCGACTACATGGCGCGCGTCCGCTCGCACACGGATTTGCCGCTTGCTGTCGGCTTCGGCATCTCGACGCCGGAGCACGTCCGCGAGGTCGGCAAGGTCGCCGACGGCGCGATCGTCGCCAGCGCGATGATCAATTACACCGACAAGTTCCCGCTGGAAGAGCAGCCCGCCGAAGCCGCGCGCTTCGTCCGCTACCTCAAGGGCGAGGCCAGCCTGAAACCCTGATCCAGGACTCCGGACGCATGGGCCGGCACGACGAACGGCCAATCGACACAGGGACAGGCGTCACCGTCTGTCCCTTTCCCTTCGGGAGATCGAACACATGGCAACGAGCTTCATCTGCAAGACGTGCGCGACCCAGTACCCGCCGCGTCAGAATCCGCCAGCCGCCTGCCCGATCTGCTCCGACGACCGGCAGTACATCCCGCCGCAGGGCCAGCAATGGACCACGCTCGAAGAGCTTCGACAGCACCACCGGAACCGGTTCATCGAGGTCGAGCCGGGCGTGACCAAGATCGTCAGCGAGCCGAAGGTCGGCATCGGCCAGCAGGCCTACCTCGTCGAAACGCCGCATGGCAACATCCTCGCCGACTGCATCGCCCTCATCGACGACGCCACGATCGAGGAGATCGAGCGTCGCGGCGGGCTTGAAGGCATCGCGATCTCACACGCGCACTACTACACGACCATGATCGAGTGGAGCCGGGCGTTCGGGAACATCCCGATCTGGCTGCACCAGGCGAATCGCGGCTGGGTTATGTACCAGGACGACGCGATCCATTACTGGAACGACGACACCTTCGAGCCGATCCCCGGCATCACGATCATCCGCACCGGCGGACACTTCCCCGGCGCGACGATGGTCCACCGCGCCGGCGACCCGGAGGCGGCGGAGCCCGAACGCCGGGATGGCGTGCTCTTCTCCGGCGACATCATCACCGTCGTCGCCGACCCGAAATGGGTGACGTTCATGTACAGCTACCCGAACAGCATCCCGCTGGACGCGGCAACAGTCCGGCGGATGGCCGACCTTGTCGCGCCGTTCCGCTTCGAGCGCATCCACGACGCCTTCGACAAGCATGTTGTGGCGGACGGGAACGCCGTCGTCGAGCGCTCGGCGGACCGCTACATCGCGCATCTTCTCGGCGAAGCTGGCCCGACCATCGGGTAGCGACACCTCATTTCGGATCTGGATAGCGGTACCAGATGCTGGAGAAAGCCATGACGGGATCGTCGGATTCGTCATCCACCGGCGCTTCCGGATCGCCCCAGAACTCGGCGAGCAGCTCATTGAGCCGCTCGTTGAATTCGGTCATCCGTGACGGCGGGATGCGCCTGCGACGGCTCTCGTAGTTCATGCGCTGGTCCGGCCAGTCGCTGAGGCTGCTCACCACTTCGCGCGTGACCGCGGACAGCGTGGCCGCCGCGAGTTGCGCCATCACGACGGCATTGTCGTCTGGTTCGGGTTGGAGATCATAGATACGGGCAGAGGCACGGTAGATCTCCCGACCCTGCTCGTCCTCCCCGATGACCCGGATCAGCCGCAGGTCATGGAGCTCGCGCATATCGTGGACGACGTCCGCCTCGGCCTCGTGAACGATCTCCGCAACGTCGGTGGCCGTCGCCTCCTGCCGCTGGAGGACGCGCAGGATGTTGACCTTGGACGTTTCGACGAACGCTCGCAACTGCCCGAGGTCCGAAACGACCAGAAACGGTGCTGGCTCAAATCGGTCGCTTCCGGACATGCCCCACTCCTGACTCAACTTGATTCGTTCGTTCAGGAACTAGCATACGAGTGGACAGCGGATTTGCCTATGGCAAAGGATTCCCGCTACCGTGCACTACTCCGGAGGAGCTGGACGTTTGCGAGGTGCATGCTCCAGCTCAGCCCGTCCGCGGCACGCGTATCCCCGAGCCGTGTCGCGATCTCCCGCGCCAGGTCTTCGTCCGGCATATCGGAGGATGCGTCGGCGACCAGCCTAGGCACGCGTTCCAGGTACCGTCGATCCATATCGAGCCGTCGCCGGGCCTCCGCACGGTCGGCGACCGAGCCGTGTCCGGGGATGATCCAGCTCACACGGTCGATGACGTCCTGCAGGCGATTAAGGGTCTCGAGGTATTGCCCGAACCGGTCGACGTTCTCCGTGATGGACGGCGTCTCGACATCGGACAACGTGTCGGCGACGAACGCCACATCGTGCTCCGGCAGCACCAGCGCGACCTGTCCGTCTTCATGCCCGGAGACATCGACCAGCTCGCACGGAACGCCCGCAATTTCACCGGGACCGAGGTTCATCGGGCGCAGGTCGAAGAAGCGCGACCGGTCCCACTGCGGCCCCAGGCCATACGTCTCGCAGAGATGGCGCTCGAACTTGTCGAGTGACGTCCCGATGCGTCCCTGGTTCGCTCTCACCAGCCGGCAGGTCTCTTCATACGCATACCTAGGCGCGTTCCCGAGCACCGGCGGCCAGAGAATGTGGTCCCAGTGAAAATGGGTCGCGAACCCGGCAACGATGTCGCGGCCGCCCAGCCCCTCCAGCAACGAGGCGAACTCGCCCGCCAGCACGCCGGGATCGACGAGGATGACGCGTTCGCCGTCCAGGATGACGCCCGTATTCGTCTGCCAGACCTCGCTCTGCTGCACGAGGATCCTGTCGGTTACGGGATTCATCACAACGGTCTCTCCATACGGCCATCCTCGCGGTGGCATTGCGAACCTATGCCCGGAATCGGGGCACATGCGCGTTGACGATCAGCAAAATCCCGGTGGCAAACCGGGGCGGTTATTCGTCATCGTCGTCCGGATACCGATACCAGAACCCGACGAACGACAGCAGCGGGCTGGCCGGATCATCCTCGACGTGCTCGTCCGGCGCGCCCCAGTACTCGTTGACGAGCTCGACCAGCTTGTCGTTGAACTCCATCGCCTTGTCATACGAAAGCCGCCTGCGGCGGCTTTCGTAATTCGCGCGTTGGTCCGGCCAGCGATCGGTGCTCCGGAGGACCTCCTCGCTGACGGACGACAGATGGGCTGCGACCAGGTTTGTCGGGTTGATGGACGCCGACGCGATCCCTTCGTGGCCCGGTTCCGGCCGCAAGCTGTAGACACGAGCCGTTGCCCGGAAGACTTCCTCCAGGCCGTTCGCGCTGAATCGCTCCCCGACTACCCGGATGAGCGAGACATCATGAAGCACGCGGACGTGCTCTTCTACTAATTCGGGCGCTTCCTCGACGATCTGCGTCAGTTCACCGATCGTCGCTTCACGGTGCTGGAGCAATCGCAAGAGCCGTGTCTTGCGCGGATCGGTAAAGACCTTGAGCTGGGCCAAATCCGACACCACCTGGAAGGACTCTGGCGCGAGGCGGGTGTCTTCCGGCATTTCGATATATTCCCCTGGACGTTTCGTCATGGTTCCAAACTAACTACACATAGTAAACGACCTGTCCAGAGGCACGCCGCGACGCGGCGAGAGAGCCTCGCCGTGTCGGCCTGATTGGCAAATCGGTCAGCCAGCGTGGGACGGCCCGTCCTGATCCTTTTCCGGAAACCGGTACCAGACGCCGATAAACGACATGAGGGGATCCTCTGGATTCTCGTCGACCGGCTGGTCCGGACCGCCCCAATACTCCTGGATCAGCTCGACGAGCCGCTCGTTGAATTCGAGCGCGCGGGCATGAGACATACGCGCACGGCGGCCTTCGAGATTCATGAGCTGGTCCGGCCACGTCGTTAGGCTCGCGCCCAACTCCCGACCGACCGATTCCGCTGTCGCCGCGGCGATGCTTGCGGGCGTGATGGTCGAGGAGGCGCATCCCTGCGATCCTCGATCCATGGAGAGATGGAAGATGCGCGCGGTCGACCGATAGACATCGGCGGCGCCAGCCTCTTCGATCATCCCGATATGCACGAGCTCTTGCACCTGGGCCGCGATCACCTCGTCCGGTTCGTCGACGAGGGCGGCAATCTCCGCGACGGTGAGCTGCTGGTGCTGAAGAACGCGAAGGACCATGATCTTGAGTGGATCGGTGAAGACCTTGAGCTGCCCGAGGTCGGACACGACTTGATACGAAGCTTGTCCTGTGCGGGTACCGCTGGACATTCCTCTTCTCCTGGATTAACCGGTTTCCCCGGTTCGTTCGTTTGGTCCCCGCTTCCACTCTGGCACAACGCATACTCGATGGATGAGCCACATCCACCGCGACGAACGTCCTGTATGCGTGCGCTGTCTACAGCATACGTCTTCGGGTCCACCCCCGGGCATCCATGGCCGCCAGGGCCAATCCCCTCACTGGCGCGCCAGGCCGCCCGGTCAGGCCAGGAAATCCGGGATGTCGATCGCCCACCGCCACGAGCCGTCGGGCTGGCGACGCGCCACCTCGCAGGTGTAGGCGGTCGGCCCGAACCGTGCCGAGGTGATCGCCAGGTCACCGGTTTCCACCGGTGGGCGCTGGCCGTCTGCCGAGAAGGTCACGTCGGTCGCGAGCAGGTCCGCGAATGCCTGTCGAATCGCGGCGTGGCCAACCGCTGGCCGGTCCCGATCGAGCGTCAGGACGGCATCGGGCTCGTAAAGCTCCACGATGCCGTCGAGGTCCTTCGCGTTTCCGCGCTCGGCCAGGAGCCGATGCAGATCCGCCGGGGTTGTTGCCTTGGGGCACTGTGAATCACCCGTCATCGAGGCTACCTCCTGTCACAGGTCATCTCTCGTTTGGGTCCCGGGATTCCAAGATACACCAGGCCCCGCGCCCCACAACATTGAGCTGCCTTGTCACCGGGGTTCACTTCATATTCGCTCCGGCACGGAATCGGGAAGCGGCTCTGGACGCTGGTCCATCTCGTGCAGGACCGGCGAAAAGAACATCGACGCAATCGCAAGGCCGTACACCAGGGAGACGAGCGCGAAGACGGGTCGCACGCCGAGCCATTCGACCATGAACCCGCCGACCAGCTGCCCCAGCGGGATCGCGATGAACGCGAGGGTCATCAGCGTCCCGAACACCCGCGCTCGATACCGGATCGGCACCCGCTCCTGCCTCACCGACATCAGGATCGGGTTCAAGGGTCCGCCGAAGATGCCGACGACGAACGCGATCGCCACCGCGACGGAGTACGGCGGCGCCAGGGAGAGAAGGAAGCCGAGCGGCGAGCACAGAAGGAAACAGGTCAGGAAGGTCTTGCGCCGCGGCAGGCGTGGTGAGATCGCACTGAAGACGATCGTCCCGATCAACGCGCCCACGCCATGCGCGCCGAGCAGGATCCCGACCCTGTCGGCGGAGCCATACTCCTCCCGGACGAGTGCGGGAATCTGGACCGTTGCCAGCGGAGCCTCCAGGAAATTCGTCAGGCACAGGAACCCCGCGAGCCAGAACAGGAGCTTGTGCTCCCGCAGGAAACGGAACCCGAAGGTCGTGTTCTCCCAGAATGATCCACGCGCCTCCTCGTCCCGCTCCTGATCCGAAACATTCGGGACCAGCGTAAAGACGAGGAGCGCCGAGAGGCCGAAGACCACCGCGTTGATCCACAGGACGTTGCTGGCACCAACCGCAGCGACGAGGAACCCCGCCACGACGGGCCCGATAAAGCCCGAAAGCCGTCGCGACCCCTGGAAGAAGGCATTGACGCGGTCGAGCTCGATCCGGCCCATCGCGGCGAGCTCCGGCACCATCGCCTCCTTCGCCGTCGCGCCTGGCCCGTCCAGCACCGCGCCGATGATGACGAGCACGACCAACAGCGAGAAGGTCAGGTCACCGCTCATGTACAGGAGCGGAATTCCGCAGACCGAGATACCGCTGAGCGTATCGGAGACAACGCTGGATACCCGGAAACCGGCGCGGTCGACGAGCTGGCCGCCGAAGAAGACCGCGAGCACGCGCGGCAATACCGTGAAGAACCCGATCAGGCCGACCCGCGCCGCGCTCCCGGTCAGCTCGAAGACGAACCACGGGATCGCCACGATCGCGATCGCCTCGGCGATGAACGACAGGGTGTTCGCGGCAAGGAGCGCGAAGATCGGAAGCCGTGCGCGCGTCATCAGCCGTTCCCCGGGAACCGGAACATCACGGCGGCCATCGCCATCACGTCTTCCTCCGGATCTTCATCGACAGGTCGATCGGGATCGCCCCAATACTCGGCGATCAAGTCCTGCATCCGCGCGTAGAACTCCGCCAGGCGCTCCGGCGACATCCTCGCGCGTCGCCCCTCCCAGTACAGCGGCTGGTCAGGCCATGCCTTCAGGCTCGCGCCAAGCTCCTGCGCCACGGACTCCAGCCCGGCAACGGAGACCGGCCCGGCAAAATCCTCGGGGAGCCCAGGGTCCGGCCGAAAACCGTAGACACGGGCCGTCGCGCGGTAGAATTTCTCGACGTTTCCGCCCCGGACTTGCTGATTAACAAGCCGGATGAGGCCGGCGTCCAGCAGCACGCGGACGTGATGGAGCACCTTCGCCTGTGGCTCGTCTAGGATCGCGGAGAGCTGCTGGTTCGTCGCCTCCCGGGCGGCAAGGATATGCAGGATGCGATTCCGGATCGGGTCGGCGAACGCCTTCAGCTCCCTGGCCGTCGAAACGGCTCGGAACGGCTCCGGTTCCCGGCGCTCGATGTCTGGCATGGACTCCCCTTCCTGAATGGGCGGCAATATCGGCCATATTAGTGATTGCCAACCACTTTGTAAATACTAAGCGTCCCCGTTCCGAAGCTGGAAACGACCGATCCGGTCTATAAAGACCGCAGGACACATCGCATCGTCACGGAGCGACGTCGCTCCGGGAAAGGGTTCTTCTTCCGTGCCAGATACCCGTTATCAGGAACTTGCCGGCCAAAGCATCATGTTCCGGTTCATGGGACCGGTCTTCACGCAAGCCGACAAGGATGCCTTCCGCCGTATCCGCCCGGCGGGCGTACTCTTCTTCGCCGACAACCTCGAGAGCCGCGACCAGATCCGCGCCCTGACCGATGAGCTGCAGGCGACCGCGCGAGAGGAAGGCATGCCGCCCCTCTTCATCGCCGCCGACCAGGAAGGCGGAATCGTCACTCGCCTCCCGGCGGACATGATCACCGTCCCGAGCGCGATGGCGCTCGGCGCGATGGATGATGCCGACATCCGCGAGATGGCCCGCGTCACCGCCCGGCAGCTGCGCGAGGTCGGCATCAACATGAACTACGCGCCGACCGTCGACGTGAACATCAACCCGGAAAACCCGGTCATCCGGACGCGGTCGTTCGGCGAGACGCCGGAGGTCGTCTCCCGCGCCGGCGTCGCGTCGGTCCAGGGTCACCTTGACGAGCGCGTCATCCCGACCATCAAGCACTTTCCCGGGCACGGCGACACGAACGTCGATTCCCACCACGGCCTGCCGGTGATCGACCAGCCGATCGATCGCCTGCACGCCGTCGAGCTCGCCCCATTCCGCGCCGGGATCGAGGCCGGCGTCCCGGCGATCATGACGGCGCACATCGTTTTCCCGGCGCTCGACGAGCATCCGGCGACGCTCTCGCCGCGCATCCTGACCGGATTGCTCCGCGAGGAGATGGGTTTCGACGGCGTGATCGTGACCGACTCGATGTCGATGAACGCGATTGCCGAGCGCTACGGCCTTGCCGATGCCGCCATCCGGTCCAAGGCGGCGGGCACCGACCTGCTGGAATCCAGCGAGCCGCCGGCGGCGATGCTCGAGCGCCATGAGGCGTTGTCCCGCGCCATCGAGGACGGCACGCTGGATGTTGCCCTCTTCGAGGCGACGGAGCAGCGATTGAACGAGCTGCGCGAGCGATTCGGCATCGGCCAGGCGCCGGAGTTCGCCCCGTTCGATGAATCGCTCCGCGAGCGAACACGGGAGGTCGCCAGGCGCGCCCTGCGGACGGTCTCGGGCAACACCGTCCCCGCCCTGGGAAACGATCCGTCGACCGTCATCATCGCCTTTGCCCGGTTGCGCAACCTGGAAGTCGTGGACCGCTTCGACCTACCGGGCGTGATGGCGAACGCCATCGCGGAGAACCTGCCAGCGGCGCGAATGCTCACACTGTCGCCGGATCTCGCCGACGACGAGGTCGATGCCGCCCTGAAGGCGGCCGCCGGGGCGAAGACGCTGGTCGTGATGACCCGTGACGCCATCCAGCACCGCGACCAGGTCGACCTCGGCACGCGGCTCTTCGCGGAGGCAGGAGACGCCCGCAAGGTCCACGTCTGCCTACGCGGCCCCTACGATCGTGGATTGCTCGGGGACGTCGACGAAACCGTCATGACGTATGGCGATCCTGCCGTGTCGCTCCAGGCGCTTGCACAGGCATTCTCGGGCCGATAACAGCACTGCTCACACGACAAGACCCGGCTCCATGGAGCCGGGTCTTGTCGCGCGCCCGGGTCATCCGTCACGGTGTCACGGTCTCGACGACCGGCACGTCCTTCGGGCGCCGCCGCGTGATCCGGACGATGCCTTCCGCGACGAGCACACCGACCGCCAGCCAGATCAACGCGTAGGTGACCAGCTCGCGCGGCGCCAGTCGCTCCCCGAGCAGCAACGCGACGATCACGAGCAGCACCGGCTCCAGGTATCCCAGCAACCCGAACAGTGAGAAGTTCAGCGTCCGCATCGCGAAGAAGTAGAGCGAGAACGCCATGGCGCTGATCAGCCCGAGACCCGGGATCAGAGCGAGCAGGCGCGGGATCTCCAGCGTCCCGGCCAGCGTGGTCGGCCCGGTCAGCACGAACCACGCTGCCGCCGGGATCAGCAGGTGCATCTCCAGCCACGAATCCCCATGGCGGTCGATCTTGAACTGTCGCCGGGAGACAAAGTACGCCGGGTAGCCGAGGGAGACGAGCACGGTTGGCCATGCGAGCGTTCCGACGCGCAGGAATTCGTTCGCCACGCCGGCCGCCGCGAGGCATGTCGCCACCACCTGCCAGCGCGACATCCGGTCGCCATAGAGCACCCGACCGACCAGCACGAGGATCAGCGGCATCAGGAAGTAGCCGAGCGTCACCTCCATCGCGCGGCCATGCAGCGGCGCCCACATGAAGATCCACATCTGCACGCCGAACATGGCCGCATTCGCGATGTACACGACGAGCAAGCCCGGACGGTCCCCGATGCGCCGCAGCGTCGCCCGAACCTGTCGCCATTCCCGCGTGGCCAGCAGCAGCAACGTCACGCCCGGCGCGGTGAACAAGAGCCGCCAGCCAAAGATCTCCTCACCGGTCAGCGGGGTCAGGAGCGTCGCGTAGTAATAGAGCCCGGCGAAGATCGCCGAGGCGAACAGTGAGGCGAGAACGCCCTTGAGCACGCATCATCCTTTGTAACCACGATGTGGGGCAGGCGCCCGGATCAGGCGCAGATGTCGAGTATAAGCCGCCTGAGGACCTCGACGACCGTTTCGACCGACGCCAACGAGACCCATTCCGTGGCGGCGTGGGCGCCATCCCCGGCGGCGCCGAAAAGGAGGACCGGAATCCCCGCGTCCGCGTATAGCGCGCAGTCGGTCCAGAACGGCTCACCGCGCATGACCGCTGGCGCGCCCGTCACCTCCTCGATGATCCGCAAAGTAGATTGCGTGAAGCCCGACTCCCGGTCCGCCTGGAACGGGGATCGCTCCAGCCCCATCTCGACCCGGTAGGCGAAATCCGGCACGCGCCCCGCGATCGCATCCAGGATTTGGCGCAGGTCCTGCTCGACGGTCTCCGCGTTCTGGCCCGGCAAGGTCCGGTACTCGACCGCGATACGGCATTCGGCGGGATAGCTCGACAGCTCCTCGCCGCCACTGATCATCGAGGCATGCACGCTGGGCGTCCCGAGCAGCGGGTGCGACGGTGCCGCTGCGAGATCGGAGGCGAGCGCATCCAGCGCGACGAGGAAGTGCCCCGCCTTCGCTATCGCATCGATCCCCAGATCCGGTCGCGAACCGTGCCATGCCCGTCCTTCGATCACGACATCGGCCCAGACGAACCCCTTGTGCGCCATCGTCACCTGCAGGTCGCTCGGCTCGACCACGATGGCGGCGTCAGACCGGAAGGAACGCAACACCTCGGCCGTACCCTCGCTGGCGTATTCCTCGTCCGCGACCAGCGCGAGGATGATGTCGCCCCGATGGGGTCTGGTTGCAGCCTCCGCCGCGGCGATCATTATCGCGGCGACGCCGGACTTCATGTCGAACGATCCCCGCCCGAACAGTCTGTCACCCTCGATACGCGGATCGAGCGGATCGCCGTCATACCCGGCCAGCGTGACCGTATCGAGATGGCCGTTCAGCATCAGCGACTGTCCGTCACCGCTTCCCCGCGCAATGGCCACCACCGATGGACGCCCAGGCCGGGATTCCAGCCGGTGGATCTCGAAGCCGCGTTCCTGGAGCCAGGCCGAGGCAGCGTCCGCGATTGCAGACTCCCCGGTTCCTCCCGGAACGAGATCCGGGTTCGTCGACTCGATGCTGACCAGCTTTTGGAGAAGCTCCCGTAGCCCGTGCGCCCGCTGATCCATCTTTCCCCCTCCCGTCTGTGCACCAAAGCATCATCCTCGAGGATACGGCTTCTTCTGTACACCACCGTCAACATAATCGAAGCCCTGCGTCTTCTGGCGTATAATGCATGCAACTTCGACAACGCAACTGTGCGGATTCCCTTCCTGACGTGCCCGCGGGCAGTCCATCGGGGTCGTCAGCCGGAACCCCGCTCGAACGCGTGAATCGTCGATTGTGTCGAGCCAGCGATGGCAACACGGCCAAAGGAGTTCGAGGATGCAATCGTTCAGGAACCACAGGATCGATCGTCGTCGGTTCAGCATCGGAAGCGCGGCCGCATTCGCCGCAGTCCCCTTCATGCCCGGCATCAACCTCGCGGCGCAGGACGCGTCGCCAGCAGCATTCGAGGGCGGTGAAGACCAGCTCGAGATCTTCTCCTGGTGGACCGCCGGCTCCGAGGCCGCCGGCCTCGAAGAGCTGTTCAATGCTTTCTCGGCCACCGCGCCGGACGTCGAGATCGTCAACGCGGCGGTCGCCGGCGGCGCGGGCTCGAACGCGCAGGCCGCGCTGCAGACCCGCCTCCAGGGCGGCGATCCGCCCGACAGCTGGCAGAGCCACCCCGGCGAGGAGCTCCTCGCGCGCTACGTCGAGCCCGGCTTCTGCGAGCCCATCACCTACCTCTGGGATGAGGAAGGCTGGAACGACGCGATCCCCGAGGGCCTCGCCGAGCAGTCCACGATCGACGGCGAGAAGTACCTTATCCCGGTCGGCGTCCATCGCGGCAACGTGATGTTCTACAACCGCCAGGTGCTGGAGGATAACGGCGTCGAGATCGGCGACTCGATCAGCGTCGATGACTTCTTCGCCGCCTGCGACACCCTGCAGGGCGCCGATGTGACGCCGCTGGCGCTCGGCTCGATAGACGGTTTCGAGGCCCCGCACATGTTCGAGTGCATCCTCGCCGCGACCCTCGGCCCCGAGAGCTACAACGGCCTCTGGACCGGCGAAGTCGGCTGGGACAGCGAAGAGGTCACGTCCGCGATCGAGACCTTCGCCCGCGCCCTCGACTACGTGAACGAGGACCACCCCGCCCTGACCTGGGACGGCGCGATGGAATACGTGCTCGACGGCTCCGCCGCCTTCACCATCATGGGCGACTGGGCGTGGGGCAACGTCGTGCTCCAGGAGCGCGAGGACGAGTTCGGCTACGTCGCCGCGCCGGGCACCGAGAACGCCTTCATCACGGTCGTCGACGGCTTCACGCTGCCGGTCAACGCGCCGCACCCGATGAACGCCGAGCAGTGGCTCCGCGTCGTCGGCTCCGCCGAGGCGCAGATCACCTTCGCGCCGTTCAAGGGCTGCATCCCGGCCCGCACGGACGTCGACACCAGCCAGCTCAACGAGTACGGCCAGTGGTCGGCGAACGACTTCGCCAACCTGCCGTCGCTGCCGTCGAACGCCCACGGCGCCGCAGCCTCGCCGCAGTTCCAGTCGTCGATCTCCGAGGCGATCGTCACCTTCCTCGTCGACAAGGATGTGGCGATGCTGCAGGAAGCCCTGGTGTTCGGCGCCGAGGACGCCGGCCTCGGACAGTAACGCCCGGAATCGCATGGCACCCGTCGACCCGGCTCACTGACCCGGGTCGACGCGGAAACAGTCATCAGGTTCGTACGTGGAGGATGGGCGGCCGCTCATCCTCCACGTTTCAGGTCATCAGTCTTGCGGAAAGGACGCGTCGTGGCTATCGCTGCCCGATCACGACCCGCGGAAAAGGCCAAAACGGAGCGCTCCTCCCGCGGGTTCGAGCGGTACCTCTCCCCGCTCCTGCTCTCCCCCAGCATCATCGCGTTGCTGATCTTCGTATACGGTTTCATCGGCATGACGGTCTGGATTTCCATCTCGAACTGGAACTCCGCCGGCATGGATCTCTCGCTCGCCGAGCCGGTCATGTCCGTCTACGATCGCTTGTTCAATACGACGCGGTTCCAGATCTCGTTGCGGAACAACATCATCTTCACCGTCCTGTTCCTGCTCTGCGCGGTCGGGCTCGGGCTGGTCCTCGCGATCCTGCTCGACCAGAACTTCCGCGGACGCGCGTTTTTCCGGAACGTCTTCCTCTTCCCGTATGCGCTCTCGTTCGTCGTCACCGGCGTCGCGTGGCGGTGGATCTTCAATCCCGAGACCGGCATCAACCTCCTCGTCGAGAATCTCGGCATCAACCGGCTCCTTGGCGCGCTCGGGCTCGGGGAATTCTCGCCCGCCTGGCTCACCGATTCCCGGGTGATCGGAGACCTCCTCTCCGGGATGGACGCGGTACGGGCCCAGATCGGCTTGCCGCTCGCCCTCGTCCCGGTCATCATCGCCGCGACCTGGCAGCTCTCCGGCTTCGCCATGGCGATGTATCTCGCCGGCCTCGGCGCCATCTCGGACGACATCCGCGAGGCGGCCGCCCTCGACGGCGCGACCACGTTCCAGATGTACAAGGACGTGATCCTCCCGCTGCTGAAACCGATCACCGTCAGCACGATGATCATCCTCGGGCACGTCTCGCTGAAGATCTTCGACCTGATCTACGCGATGTCCGGCTCCGGACCCGGCTTCGCGACCGACGTGCCGGGCATCTTCGTCTTCGAGCAGACCTTCGGCGCGACCCGCTACAACCTTGGCGCGGCGGCGTCGATCATCATGCTCCTGGCCGTGTGCCTCGTGATCGTGCCCTACCTGGCGCGCTCGATGAAGGATCTGTAGCCATGGCGACGACATCGACTGCGACCATCGGGCCGGGCGCTGCGGCCCCGCGAAAGAGAAAGAGCCGCCGGCCGGGCATCGGCAAGATCCTGATGCTGATCTTCCTGACCATCGTCGCGATCTTCTACCTCATCCCCGTCTACGTGATGGTGGTTAACGGCTTCAAGGAGGCGACGAACGTCAGCCTCTCGCGCATGTGGGAGCTGCCGGAGAACCTCAGCGCGGGCGGCTACGCCGAGGCGTGGGATCGGCTGAGCCCGAACCTCAGCTCCAGCATCCAGCTCGTCATCCCGGCCACGATCCTGTCCGGGCTTTTCGGCGCGCTGAACGGCTATCTTCTCTCGAAGTGGAAATTCCGGGGCTCGGACGTGATCTTCACGCTGATGCTCTTCGGGATGTTCATCCCCTACCA
>DATGPC010000293.1:0-2730 GCA_035305265.1 Thermomicrobiales bacterium
AGTCCCGGTCGACCTGCATCCCCATCGCAACGTAAAAATCGCGGGATGCTTTTGGCGATGTGACCCCAAGGATGACCACCGTTTCCGTCGGTTGAGGTGGATCTCCCAACGGCCCGGAGTCCTTTCTCCTCGGCGCCGCCAGCTTCCATACCGAGCCATCCGGCGACCGGAACACCGCGGAGACCCCCGCGAAGAGAGACTTCTTCGCCGGCTTGAGAACGGTCGCTCCGTGCTTCACGGCGGCCTCGAGGAGGAACTCGACCTCGCCGGGTTGCTCGACGGCATAGGTCATCACCTGGCCCCGGAACCCCGACGTGTCAGGTGATAGTCCCGACTCCGACGCAAGTGTTCCGATCTCGGCGAGCCGCACCCGCCCGGTTCCGTGCAGGTCCAACTCCGCATCGTCGCCCTGTCTCATTTCAATGGGAGAGAAAACGGCGGAATAGAACGCCTTCGCCGCGTCAACATCCGGGACGCCCAGGGTAACAACATCGAGCGATTGGGGCATCAGTGCCTCCTCCGGCATCAAGGATCCCTCAAAAAGACGGGCAGCTGGCCCCGGGAATGGGACCAGCTGCCGTCATTCGTCGTACGCGGCGCCTAGGACGAGGCGAGGACCTCCTGCAGCGCGTCCAGCTGGCCCTTCCAGCCCGCCTTCGCGCCACCGATCTCCTGCTTCGCCTCCGGCCGGAACCCGGTTTGCTCCAGTTGCAGCCGCGTCGCGCCGTCACCGGCCGCCGACAGCGTCCATGTCACCACCGTCGTGTGCGGTTGGCCATCGACGCCCTCCGTCGACCACGTGTAGGAGAGGCGGTTCGGCTCGTCGACCTCGGTCACCTCGCAGTCGATGATCCCGTCGTAGTACGGCGCATCCTTGAACTGGAAGGTGTGCCCGACAACCGGCTTGAAGTCGTTCGTCTTGAACAGCATCCACTTCGAGAGCGTCGCGGAGTCGGTGAGGGCATGCCACACCTTGTCGATGGGGCTCTTCATCTCGACGTCAAGGCTCACGGCAACGGTGTCGGTCTGGCTCATGGTGTCTTCCTCCAGTAGCTTTCGCAGTTGTTCGATCCGATCGGTCCAAAACCGCTCGTAGGTCGAGACCCAGGTCTGGATCTCCCGCAACGGCGCGGCGTTGAGTCGGTATCGCGTCTCCCTTCCGGCCCTCCGGTCGGCCACCAGTCCCGCCTCGGCGAGAACCGCGAGGTGCTTGGACACCGCCGTCCGGCTGATCTCGAAATGGGCCATGATCTCGTGGAGCGATAACTCGTCGGTTTCGGCCAGCAATTGGAGCATTCGGCGTCGCGTCGGATCGGCCACCGCACTGTAAACATCGCGCATCGGGCCGTCCTCCTCATGCCGCCGCACGATCAGGTCCCAAACATCCGCGTGGGGGACCTCCCCGTCCGCGAACGCGACACCATTCGGTGTCATGTCCAGACTATATGACACCAAATGGTTGCATGTCAATACCCTGAAGTGAGGACTCTTGCTTCCCGTCAGCCTCGTTCGCTCTCGTGGCAGGAATCCGTTCACCGGGGACGGCAATTGAGCCGTATGATCTCCAGAGGCCAGCCGCCCGCCACGACGGAACCTGGCTGGCCCGAAACACGCATGAAGACCGGGTGCGAGGGGCGCCCGGCAGACGAAAGGGACCACCTCCATGACCGATACCGTCGAACGGGCGATCCGCCTGGAAGGCGCCTACAATGTCCGCGACCTCGGCGGGCTCCGCACCGCCAACGGCAACATGGTCCGGACCGGCCGCCTCTATCGCGCCGACTCCCTCTCCGCCCTGACCGACAGCGACCTGGAGATCCTCGCCGGCAGGCGGCTGGCGACCGTCATCGACCTCCGCACGACGCACGAGATCGAGACGCAAGGCCTTGCGCGGCTCGTCGATTCCGGAGCCCGGCACCTGCACCTGTCGATTCTGGAAGGCAACTTCGCCGCCGACGGCTTGCGCGACGTGCCGGAGTCCCTGGGTGAGCTGTACGTGGGGATGGTTGAGAGGGCCAGCGATCGCTTCGTCCGCCTCTTCGAAACGATCGCCACGCCGGGCAGCCTGCCGGCCGTCTTCCATTGCTCCGCCGGCAAGGACCGCACCGGCGTCACCGCCTCGCTGATCCTCGGGATGCTGGACGTCCCGAAGGAGACCATCGTCGCCGACTATGCCGTCACCGACGCCAACATGCGGGCGCATTTGGACAAGGAACGGATGAACACGACCCGCGCGAACGGGCGGTTTCCCGAGTCGTATACCCGGGCCTTGCCGGAGACGATGGCGCAGTTCCTCACCGTGCTCGAAGAGCGCTGGGGCTCGGTGAACGGCTATCTTGACCACATCGGGGTCGAGCGGGCCACCCGGGACGCCATCGCCAGTGAGCTGCTGGTGTAACAGGGGTGCGTCGGGGCGGACTCCATGTCTGCCCCGACGCACCCCTTCGTCACGCGACGGCTACGGCAGCAGGTGCTCCTCCAGGAAATCCGCCATATCCCGGAACGCCTTCAGCTCGTTCGACCGCTTCGTGAAGCCGTGGCCCTCGTCCTCGTAGACGTCGTAGCGGACCTCGACGCCGCGTTCGCGTAGTCGCTCGACGATCTGGTCGCTCTCGGGCTTCACCACGCGCGGGTCGTTCGCGCCCTGGATGACGAAGAGCGGCGCCGTGATCTGGTCGACGTACGTGATCGGGGAGCGCTCCATCAGGAAGTCCGCTTCCGTCTCCGGAT
>DATGPC010000294.1:0-28222 GCA_035305265.1 Thermomicrobiales bacterium
GCCGGTTCCTGTTCGAGAAGGCGGTCTTCGAGAAGCGGGCGGAGCGGACGCTGACAGCAGACGAGTTCTGCGAGCTGATGCTGGACGCGCAGAAGCAGACGTATGGTGATGCGATCGCCGAGGACGGGCTGCATCCGTACATGTGGGCGGTGAAGAGCCATTATTACAGCCCGAACCGCGCGTTCTACAACTACCCGTACATGTTCGGGCTGCTCTTCGGTCTCGGTCTGTATGCGAAGTACCAGGAGGACCCGGACGGGTTCCGCGCAAGCTACGACGACCTGCTGGCGTCGACGGGCATGGCGGACGCGTCGGAGCTGGCCGCGCGATTCGGGTTCGATATCCGGACGCCGGACTTCTGGCGCTCGAGCCTCGATGTGATCCGGCAGGACATCGACGAGTTCGAGGCGCTGGTGGAAAAGCGGTACGGAGCGTAACAGCGCCGGTACGCACAGGGATATGATGACAGGGAGGGCATATGCCCTCCCTTTCTCGTTCTCGTTGCCAACCGGAGGGTGTCGCGATGCCGCTGCCAAGAACGGTTGCACGCCTCAACAAACGATTCCTGAACCGGGTTATCCGCCCGGTCGCGCGTCTCCTGCCTTTCCTCGCGGTCGTGCACCATGTCGGCCGGGTGTCCGGGCGCGCGTATGCGGTCCCGGTGAACATCTTCCGGGACGGAGACGACATCATCGTTCCGCTGACGTACTCGTCGGAGTCGGACTGGGTCAAGAACGTGCTGGCCGCCGGGTGGTGCGAGCTCGAGACGCGGGGACAGCGGATCAGGATGACCCGCGTGGTGCTGGAGACGGATCGGGAGAAGCGATGGGCGCCCGGCGTGATCCGGTTCTTCCTGGGGCGAATCGGGGTGCACGAGGTGATGCGCCATCGCGAATCCTGAGCCTCTGTACCGCTTGCGATGCATTGGAATCTCCTGGGCGTCGCAGACCGGCCCTCAGTCGGAACTGCAGCCGTAGGCCTTGAGCCGCTGCCGGTCGAATTTGCGTTCGTATCCCGCTTCTGACAATATGTTTCCATACGACTGAACCAATACGTCTCTGTTTCGACCGCGTGGCGCGATTGTGTGCCCGTGTTGCTCCCATCGTTCCGTTTGCATTCCGGCGTCGTGAACCCGCGCGAATCGCGGTAGCAGGCGTTCCGGCAACGAAGGAGGGAAGCCTGCGCGAAGTACTCCCCGGCTGTCGTTGACGATCGAAGGTTGGAGCCGGATGCCCGACGAGGGTGACGGCTTGCGAAAGGATCGACACCATGAGCGACGAGCGAACGCAGCAGTTGATCAGCGAGGCGAAGGCACTCCGCCTGTCGAGAAGAAGCATCATTCGCCGGGCGTCCGCGCTTGGACTCTCGACGGCCGCTGCCGGAAGGGTCCTGAACGCAACTGGCAAACCGGCAACACATCGCGTCGCGCCGGCCGTCCTCCAGGGGAGTAGCCTGAATATCCTTGCCAGCACCGCGTTCGTGCCGGCCGCGCAGGATTACTTTGCCGAGCAGGCGCAGACGTTTGGCGAGGAGAACGGCGTCGACATCACGGTCGACTTCGTGAACTGGCCGGACCTGCAGCCGCGCACCACCTCTGCCGTCCAGGCGGGGGCCGGGCCGGACATCGTCGAGATGTGGGATACGATCCCCTACCTCTTCTCCGAGAACCTGGTCGATGTCTCCGACATCATCGAGTCGCTGGAGGAGGTCCAGGGCGGGTACTTCGACTGGGTGACCAAGACGGCCTCGGTGGACGGCCAATGGCTCTCCATTCCGCACGGGACGTCCTCGATCGCGGTGGCCTACCGCAAGAGCTGGCTGGAAGAAGCCGGGCTCGAGGATCCCGAGAACAACTTCCCGGACAACTGGGAGGACTTCTTCGCGCTCGGCAAGAAGCTGAAGGAGAACGGTCATCCGATCGGTCAATCGCTCGGCCAGAGCCTCGGTGACCCGCCGAACTTCTGCTACCCGTACATGTGGTCGTACGGCTCGATGGAGGTCGAGGAAGACGGGACTACGGTCGCGTTCGACACGCCGGAATTCCGCGAGGCCATGGAGATGTTCATCCAGGGTTGGAAGGATGGCTTCGACGAGACCGGCCTCGGCTGGGACGACTCCACGAACAACAGCGCTTACCTCGCCGGGGAGGTTTCGATGACGCTGAACGGGTCGAGCATCTACCTCGCCGCGGCCGACCCGGAGAGTGAAAACGCCAACCCGGAGCTTGCGGAAGACACTTACCATGCCGCGCTCCCGGCCGGGCCAGCCGGCCAATTTGCCGTACTGGGAAGCCGGTCGATGGGGATCCTGAAGTACTCCGACAACCAGGATGTCGCCAAGGCCTTCCTCGAATGGTGGTTCCAGGAAGATCAGTTCCTGTCGTGGCTCCAGGTCTATGAGGGCTACATCATCCCGCCGGGTCCGGCATTCATCGAGGATGAGGCTTTCACGGGTGATCCGAAACTGGCGGAATTCGTGAATATCGTCAATTACGGCCGCAACAAGGGATACGCGGGACCGGCAAACCAGAAGTCGGCGCAGTCGGCCGCGCAGTACATCGTGGTCAACGCATTTGCTGAGGCAGTGCAGAGCGGAGATGCCGGTACGGCGATCGAGCAGGGCGCCCGGTTGCTGGAGCGGGTGTACGGCCGCTAGAGCCGTTCGCACGTTGGTTGGCTCCCGGAGGACGCTGTGGCCCCTTCGCGCCCGGTCATGGGACCGAAGTGGCCGCATGTCCTCCGGGAGGAACCCGAAGACGTCGCAACCCGGTCCCGTCACGACTCACGTATGAGGTAGCCCGTGGCAATTCGAACCGTCGCTCCTCCGCAGGCGAAGGAGCCGATCGTCGTCCGATCTCCCGATCCATGGTGGTCCCGGATCCACCAGCGCGAGTCGACCCTCGCGTGGCTTTTCCTCGTCCCGGGGCTGGCGGTGCTCGCCATCTTCATGGCCTATCCGTTCGCGTACGGCATCTACATCTCGATGACCGACGCCTTCGTTGGCTTTTCGGGCGAGCAGTTCATCGGCTTCGAGAACTATCGACGCCTGCTCGATGATCCGATCTTCCTCAAGACGGTTCGCAACACGCTCACGTACGGATTCGGGACCGTGCCGTTCAAGCTCGTGCTGGGTCTCGGGCTGGCGCTGGTATTGAACCAGCAGTTCCGGTTCAGCCGTTTTTTCCGCGCATTCCTGCTGCTGCCGTGGATCGTGCCGACGGCGATCAGCAGTCTCGCGTTCCTCATGCTCTACAGCGGCGTGCTGAGCCCGATCTCGTGGGTGCTCGAGAACCTGGGAATCATCGACGGGAACATCAATTTCCTCGGGGATCCGGTCAACGCGATCATCTCGCTCTGCGTCGCGAACATCTGGCGCGGCGTGCCGTTCTTCGGTATCTCGATCCTCGCCGGATTGCAGGCCGTGCCGGACGAGCTGAACGAGGCGGCCGCGCTGGACGGCGCAAACGCGTGGCAGCGGTTCTGGTCGGTGACGTGGCCGGTGATCCGGAACATCACGTTGATCGCGACGCTGTTCTCGGTGATCTGGACGTTCGCGGACTTCCAGCTCATCTACGTGTTGACGAAGGGTGGCCCGGCGAACTCGACGCATATCTTCGGCACGTATGCCTACCAGACGCTCGGCTTCACCGATCTGGGGACGGCAGCGGCGATCGCGCTGTACATGTTCCCGTTCCTGGCGGTGCTGGCGATCCTGTTGCTGCGGTTCGTACGCCGGGAGGATTAGCTGGTTCCAGATGTCGCCCGATATCGACCGAAGGTCGATGGGCGGAGAGCCTTCGGCCATCCGCCCCTACGGAAGCTCAGGGCAAGCAATCAGCAGAGTGTTTTCGGGAGAACATCACATGGCAATGGTCGGGACGAACCCAACGAGGAGCAGGTGGCTGGGGCTGTATTTGCCCCTGACGGCATTCATGGTGTTCCTGCTGTTCCCGTTCTACTGGATGCTGGTCGTCTCCCTGAAGCCCAACGTCGATCTGCTGAACACGGACATCAACCCGTTCGTGCTGACGAGTATCACCTTCGACCACTACGCCTATCTCTTTACCGATACGGCGTTCGTGCGATACACGTTCAACACGATGGTGGTGACGATCGGTGCGTCGATCATCTCGCTGGTGACGAGCATCCTGATCGGGTATGCGCTCGGGCGGCTGCGGTTCCGTGGCGGAGGCTTCATAGGGGCGCTGATCTTCCTGGCGTACCTGGTGCCGCCGACGCTGCTGTTCATCCCGCTGTCGCAGGTCGTGGCGAACCTCGGTATCTACAACTCGTACTGGTCGCTGATCTTCACGTACCCGACGTTCCTGATCCCGTTCGCGAGCTGGTTGCTGATGGGCTACTTCCGGACGATTTCGACCGATCTGGAGCATGCTGCGCTGGTGGACGGAGCGACGCGACTTCAGGCCATGCGGCATGTGATCTTGCCGCTGGCGATGCCGGGTGTGCTGTCGGCAGGCATCTTCTGCTTCACGCTGGCGTGGAACGAGTTCCTCTACGCGTTGGTGTTCATGGGCTCGGGGAATATGAAGACGGTCCCGGTGGGGGTGGTGACTGACCTGATCCGGGCGGATGTCTATTTCTGGGGATCGCTGATGGCGGCGGGGATCCTGGGATCCGTGCCGGTGGCGGTCGCGTATTCGTTCTTCGTGGACAACTACATCTCGGGCATGACAGCGGGGGCGACGAAGGGGTAGTGCACTTCCTGCGGGCGTGGATTCGTGCCGGCCGAAAGGGAGGACATTGCGTCCACTTCATTCCCGTGAAGGAAGTTGAAGCGACCGCAAGTCCTCCCCTACGAGCTCTCCGGGGTTGCTATTGGCGTCGCGAGCGGGGTCGCCATTGGAGAGGCGACAGGCGTCGCGGCGGGTGACGCGGCCGGAGTTGCTACCGGTTCCGGCTGCGTGCCGACGGGCTCGATCGGGAGATCCGTGTTCCAGCCCCAGTGGACCCAGCCGTCGTCATAGACGCGAAGGTTGTGGTAGCCGGCAAGGTGGAGCGCGAGCCAGACCTGGCCCGTTTCAGAGCCGAATCGGCCGTAGATCGCGATCTCGGACTTGGGCGTCAGGCCAAAGGGCGCGAAGAGGTCGCGAAGCTCCTCCGGCGAGCGGAAGGTGCCGTCGTCGCGCATGACGGACGGTGCGGGAACGGACCACGACCCGGGAATCTGTCCCTCTCGGATCGTCTCGTTGATGGTGTCTTCACGTTGTTCCGGCGTGCGGGTGTCGATGATGGTGAGCGACGGATCGTCGATGCGTTGCGCAAGCTCGCCGGTCTCGATCTCGTTTGCCTGGATCCATGTGGGGGTCGGCGTGGCAGTGTCGGGCAGGCTATGGTGCTCCGTCTCTGCTGACTGGCCGGTGCCCTTCCACGCGGCAAGTCCGCCGTCGAGTAGCCATGCGTTGCCGTAGCCGTTGGTGCGCAAGAGCCACAGGAACCATGCGGCTCGCTCACTGGCGTTGTTGTCGTAGACGACGATGCGCGCGTCTTGCGGGACGTGGAGCGTCAGCGACGCCTCCTCGGGGTTGCTGATCGCGCCGCCCTCGCCGTAGTTCGCGGCGTGTTGCGGCATGGCGTCCTGCCACCAGATGTGGACGGCGCCGGGGAGGTGGCCGGCGTCGTAGGTCTCCTTGTCCGAGAGGTCGAGGATGACGTCGATGGTGTCGATGTTTTCGGCAAGCCACGGGGCGTCCACGAGGAGATCCGGTTCGCCTTGCAGGAATGGAGTCGGCGAGATTGCCGGGACCTCCTCGGCCGGGGTTTCACGTTGGATGAAGACGCCGAGCGCTCCGAACCCTGCCACGAGGAGCAGGGCGATGATGATCATGCCGGCGTAATCCTTGACCAGCGAGCGCATGCGGGCGTTCTCCGTCAACGGGTTCGAAATGGGCCATGCGTCACCACTTGGTGATGCAACCATGGAATGATACCCGGAGCACGAGAGCGCCCCGAACGGATTTCCGTTCGGGGCGTCCTGCCCGGCGCTTCATGCGGTATGTTGCGGGGTACATCGCTTCGCGAAAGATTCTTCGCTACGCCCGGAATGACGATGCGTTTGTCGTGTGGCGGGTCAGCAAGGCCGCTATCCGTTGCCGGCGTCGATGCTGTACACGACGTTCACGGTGACGACGATCTCGGTCGTGCCCGGGCTGACCGGGACGGAGCGCTGGGCCTCCGCGTCCGCCGCCATGGCGACGTCCTCCATGTAGAACTCCTGCGGGGCCGGTGCTGGCGCCGAGGTCTCTTCCAGCGAGTAGACGCCGGTGATGAGGGCGCCGGAGAGCCGCGCGTAGTCGTCTGCCTTCGTGCGGGCGTCGTTGACGGCCGCCTCGCGCGCCTGGCTCATGTATGGAGCGGGATCCGCGACGTAGAAGGAGATGCTGCCGACGTAGGTCGCGCCGGCGGCTACGCCTTGATCGAGGATGGTGCCGACTTGCTCGATGTCACGGACGGTCACCTGCAGGACGAGCGTAACGAGATAGTGGTCGACGCGCTCGAAGTTGCCGCTCCGGTCGTACTCGTTGACCGGCGTGATGTTGTAGGTCGCGGTCTGGATGTCGTCGGCTTCGACGCCGTTCTCTGTCAGGGTCGTGGTGAGCTTCTCGGTGGCGGCAGAGACCTCATCCTGGGCAACGGAGAGATCCTCATTGCGGGATTCGACGCCGAAGAAGATATCGGCGGTGTCGGGCTCGGCGGTAATGCGCCCGGTGCCGGACACGCTGATCGTGCGCACGTCTTCCGACGGAGTCGGTGTCTGGGCGCTGGTAAAGGGTGCCGCGACCAGCATGGCGGTCATGATGGCGAGGGCGAGGATACCTGGCCGGGCCAGGCGCCCGGGGCGGAAGAGTCGTTGCATCGTGCTACTCCCGTTCTTGTTATCGCGGCAAACGATGAACTGCTCCGCCGAGAGATCGCCCTGGGGTCAGGGGCGGAGAGCCTTCGGCCGTCCGCCCGGACACGGGTTCGGATCTAGCGGTGGGTTTTGCCGCGAATCGTCATCGCGATGCCCATCCAGGCGAGGCTGAGGCCGATGGCCAACACGCCGATCGCGATGGTGACGACCTCGAGCGTGGTCAACCCCTCATCCGGGCCCGATGTCGATGAGGAAACTTCCCGTACTTCGTCGTCCAGGGCATTCGACGTACTGTCGTGCGCCGAGGCAGATTCGCCCTGATCGACGACTTCGCCCGGTTGGACAGGAGCCGCCGAAAGAGGCGGCTCCTGCATCTGGAACGAGATAGATGCGTTATCGGTTTCGTTCGTCGACGATTGGCCGGAAGGTCCGAGCGCGACCACGCCGCCGAGCACCATCACGGCGAGGATGGCGGCGACGCTGAGGGTGCGCACAATCGGTAGCAGACGGATGACGGTCGATGGTTGTTCCGGGCGGATGGAGACGGGTTTGCGCGCCTGCTCTTCCGTGAGCTGGAACGAGCGTGGCGGAGCGACCTCCGGCAGGCTGCCGAAGATCGCCTTGACGGCGCGCAGCTCTTCGAGCTGGCGCTGGCAGGTTTCGCATGTCGCGGTGTGGCGCTCGACCACTTCGCGTTCCTGCTCGGTCGCGACGTTGTCGACTACTGCGTTGAGAATATCGTCCCCAAGATGGGCAATTGCATTCATTCGTTCAGGTCCCTGACCACCGACGTATACATGACCGTGAACCTTCCGTGATGTTTCCCGAGTGAGCTGATGGCCGGCCGAATGACTGTCGGATTCGTCGTGTTATAACGCGACGCCGTTGGCGTGTATCGTCAACGTTCGCTGTCATTAAGACGTATGAAGCGTTCGGCGAGTTCCATCCCGCGCTCGGATGATTGAAGCACCGCGCGAAGGCGCGACCGGCCGCGGCTAATCCGAGATTTCACTGTCCCGACAGCGACATCCATGATGGCTGCAATCTCATCATATGCGTAACCCTGGACGTCGGAAAGGATGATGGCGAGACGCTGGTCTTCCGGCAGCTCGGCAAGCGTGGACTCGAGAAACGTGCTGAGCTCGCCGCGGGTTGCGAAGGACTCCGGGTGCTCATGGGAATCGGCCTGGGAGGTCCATTCCGGCTCCGTCTCGAAGGGTTGGGCGTCGAGCGACTGCGCGGGCCGGCGGGCTTGCGAGCGAAGGATGTCGTAGGTGCGGTTCGTCGCGATGCGCAGGAGCCAGGGGCGCACGATGCCGCCCCGGAAGCTGTCGATGCTGTTCCAGGCCCGGATGAACGCGTCCTGCGTCGCGTCCTCGGCGAGCGAGGCATCCCGCAGGATACGAAGGCAGACGCTGTACACCGCGCGTTCGTGGCGGGCAACGAGCTGGTTGAAGGCGTCGAGATCGCCTGACTGAGCCGCCTCGACGAGCCGCTGGTCCTGGATATTCTCGTCGACGTAGGTATCGGTCACATTCTTCCCCACGCGTTCCCCCGTGCGCGGCGCTACGAATCATCGAGGATGTCGCGTCGTTACGGGGTGGTGCATCCCGGAACGGCGCGCTTCTGGCAAATCGTAACCGATTCGGCCCTTGTGCTTGCCGGTGTCAAAAGAAGTATGCCTGATCGGGGGGTTATTTGCGCCGGGGCGATCTTCTGCGAGGATACGGCAGGTACGACGATGACTCGATGGAGGCTCTTATGACAGCAAGTTGGAAAGAAGAACTGGAAAAGGCGCGCGACGCGCACGTGCAGGAACTGCTGACCCTGGTGTCGATGCCGAGTGTGAGCACCGATCCCGCGCGGGCGGACGACACGCGTGCAACCGCCGAGTGGGTCGCGGAGCGGTTGCGGACCGCGGGTGTTCCGGAGGTCCAGATCGCGGAGTCGGCCGGGCATCCGGCGGTGATCGCGCGGTGGAAGGCGCATGAGGACCAGCCGACGATCCTGATCTACGGCCACTACGATGTGCAGCCCGAGGAGCCGGTCGAGCTGTGGAACTCGCCGCCGTTCGAGCCGACGATCGATGGCGATATCGTCGTGGGGCGCGGCACGTCCGATATGAAGGGCAACCTGCTGACGGCGATCCAGGGTGTCGAGGCGGCCGCGAAGGCCAACGGTGGCGTGCCGCCGATCAACGTCAGCTTCATTTTCGAGGGCGAGGAGGAGATCGGGAGCCCGAACTTCCGCGACATCCTCCGGGAGCACAAGGAATTCCTGAACGCCGATGTAGTGATCTCGGCGGACGGTGGCCAGTTCGGGCCGGACACGCCGTCGCTCAGCGTCTCCCTCAAGGGGCTCGCCGGGGTGCAGGTGAACCTGACGACGGCGAACACCGACCTGCATTCCGGATCGTACGGCGCGTGGGTGCCGAACGCGGTGCAGTCGATGGTCCAACTCGCGTCTACATTCCATGACGACAAGGGGCGCGTGCAGGTCGAGGGGTTTTACGATGCCGTGCGCGAGCTGACGGAGAGCGAGCGCGAAGAGATCGCGAAGGTCACCCTCGACGAGGAGGCGGAGCTGGAGAAGCTCGGTATCGACGCCCTGTGGGGCGAGGAAGGCTACACCCCGCGCGAGCGGATGTGGGCGCGGCCGACCGTCGACTTCAACGGCATCTGGGGCGGATTCCAGGGCGAGGGCGTCAAGACGGTCACGCCGCGCGAGGCCCACCTGAAGATCACCTGCCGGTTGGTGGCCGACCAGGATCCCGCGAATATCGTCGAGCTATTGCGGGCGCATTGCGAGAAGCACTGCCCGCCGGGCGCGAAGGTCGAGGTCGTGCCGGCGGCTGGATCGGCACGACCGTATGCGGTGGATCGCTCGGACCCGGCGTTCGAGGCGGTGAAGGACGTGCTGACCGAGCTGTACGGCACGGAGCCGGTGATCGTTCGGAACGGCGGGACGGTTCCGGCGACAGGCATCTTCCAGGACGAGCTCGGCGTAGAGACGGTCACCATGGCGTGGGCGGCGCAGGACAGTAAGGCCCACGCGCCGAACGAGTGGTACAGCCTGCGGGATTACCTGCGGGGCCGCGAAGGTTACGCGATGCTGGTCGAGCGGCTGCGCCGCTAGCTTCAACCCGGCTGGTGAAAACAGAGGACTCCGGGCGACCGCCCGGGGTCCTTTTTGGTGCGTGATCCACAGGTCCGGCCAGGCCCGGAGCGCTATAATGTATACAGAATCGTGGGCTGCCGAACGGCCGGGATCCGGCCTTCGAAGGGGGTGGGATGCGAGTTGTCATTGCGACCGGTTCGCGGCATGGGAGCACGCGGGATATCGGTGACCGGCTGGCGGAGGTCCTCGCGTCGATGGATATCGAGGCCGTCAGCTGCGACGTGACCGAGGTGGAATCGCTAGATGGCGTCGACGCGGTCGTCCTTGGCAGCGCGGTGTATATGGGGCAGTGGATGAAGGAGGCGCAGGTGTTCGTCGACCACTTCCGCGCCGAGCTGCTGGTGATGCCGACGTGGGTCTTCAGCAGTGGGCCGGTTGGCGACCCGCCGCAACCGGACGGCGAGCCGGCGGCACATACGCGGGTCCGTGAGGTGGTCGAGCCGGAGGATGACCGCGTTTTCCCGGGCGTGCTGGATCGCGACGCGCTCGGGCTCGGCGAGAAGCTCATCGTCAAGATGATCGGGGCGCCGGACGGTGATTTCCGGCCGTGGGACGACATCGACGCGTTCGCGCGGGAGATCGGCGACGCCCTGTTGGCACGGCAGACCGGGGAGGGCCGCCCGGAGGAGTAAGAGATGGATCGCCAGCGCTTGTCGGCCATCGTATCGTTCGTTGTTGCTCTCGGCATTCTCATCGCCGGAGTCCTCGGGCCTCTGGTGACCGGCATGATCCGGTTCCGCCTCCCGGATGCCGCCGTCAACCAGTATGTGGGCGGTGAGATCGTGACGATGTTCATCGCCGCTCCTGCCCTCATCGCTGCCGGGGTCCTGTGGCTTCGCAACCATCGACTCGCGCCGGTGATCGCGATCGGGCCCGCCGCCTACACCGTCTACACCTTCATCACCGCCATCGTCGGGCAGGAATACGGCCGGTACGACGGTAACGTCGAGAATGCCTTCTTCCTCTATGCCGGACTGGTCCTCGGAGGCTGGCTGTTGGTCGTGCTTGCTGGTCTGGATCTCCTCATGGCCAACGTGCCGACGATGCCTGACGGGTTACGGAACGTGACCGCTGGTGTGTTCCTCGTCATCGCGGCGTTTTTCGCGCTGGCGTGGGTCGGTCAGATCGCGCAGGTCTATGGCGGCGAGCGGTCGGATGCGTATCTCGAGAGTCCGACGCTCTTCTGGCTCATCAAGTTGATGGATCTCGGATTCCTCTTGCCGCTGTTTGCCACGACCGGTGTCGCCATGCTGCGCGGTCAGCGGTTGGCCACCACGCTCGCGTATGGCATGGTGAGTTATGCCGTTTGCATGGCCGCCGCCGTGCTCGGGATGGCGATCGCGATGGTGCTGCGGGACGATCCGGCGGCGAGCGTCGCGATGATCGCGTTCCTCGCGCCGGTGGCGCTCCTGCTCGCCATCCTGGCGTGGCGGCTACTGGCGATTTATGCACATGGAGGCAAGGGCGACATGGTCCATCGTGAGCCGCCCGTACCGATAGGCAGGGGACATGTTGGATAGTCGAGTGCCGACCAGCCGCCATCTCAGGGAGCTTGTCGACCGACTCGCGTCCTGCCTCTCGTCGGGTGCGTCGATCGAACCGGAGGCTGCTCGTTCCCGATCCATCACATCGGGCGGGGATGCGTCCCTGATCCCCGCCTACGAGGCGGCGATCGCGGTCGCTTCCGAGGTCGAGCTCGATGCTGTGCTTCAGAGGATTGCGGACGAGGCGGCCCAGCTCCTTGGGGCAGGCGCCGCGATCCTGACGACGACGAATGTCGACGACGACATCGGGCACGTGGTCGTCGGTGGGCCGCTGCGCGATCCCGCCTATGCCGGTCCGACGCTTTCGACCGACGGCCGCTGGGCGGCGACGAAGCTCCGGCCGGGCTCCCGGCTTTTGGTGCCTGACGTGACCCGGCCGCTCGGAAGAGAAACGTCGATCTCGTCGCTTGTCGGCGTGCCGCTGGCGCTCGAGGAGTCGTGGAGCGGCAACCTGTTCGTGGTGAATCCTGCCGGAGGGCGAGCGTTCGACGAGCATGATGCACGGCTGCTCGACGTGTTGGCGCAGAAATCCGTGCCATCGATCCTCCGGGCAGCGAGGCATCAATCAGAGGAATTCGGCCAGGAGCAGGTGGGCAAACAGCTGGCCCAGCTCCGGAGCATCATCGATACGCTCCCGGCCGGGGTCATGGTGGTGTTGCCGCCGGACGGGCGGATCGAGGCGTGTAACCGGACCGGACTGAGGATGATGTTCGGGCGGGAGATGCCGAGCAGCACGATCCCGCAGGTGTATCGCGATTTTCGCTGGCTGGGCGACGACGGTGAGGACCTGCCGCGCTCACGACATCCGGGGATGCTGGCGTTACGGGGTGAGCTGATCCCGAACCGGGCGTTGATCCTGCAGGATGTGAACGGCGAGCGCATCCCGGTGCGTGTCCAGTCGGCACCTATCCATGATTCGGCGGGGAAGGTGGTCCGGGCAGTGGTGATGTTCCTCGATGTGTCGCGGGAGCGGGCGGCCGAGCAGGTTAAGGACGACTTCCTCTCGCTTATCTCCCACGAGTTCCGGACGCCATTGACGGCGATCCACGGCGGGGCGCACCTGCTGGCGCAGCAGGGTGAGGGGCTCGACGAGGAAACCCGGGCGGAGCTGCTTCGGGACATCGGCGAGGAGAGCCAGCGACTGGATCGCATGCTCGGGAACCTGCTGAGCGTGGCGGAGATCATGGCTGGCCGGTTCCAGGCGTCGACGGAGCCGATCCTCGTCGCGCCGTTCGTGCAGGCGATCGTCGATGAGTTCCGCCGGCAGGCGCAGGAGCATGAGCTTGTCATCGATGCGGAGAGCGGATTGCCGCCGGCCGAAGGCGACCCGGAGCTCCTGATCCAGATCCTGCGGAACCTGTACGAGAATGCCGTGAAGTACTCGCCGGGTGGCGGAGAGATCCGGACGGTTATCCGGCAAGAGGGGTCGTGGGTGTCGATATCCGTGATCGACCAGGGCCTGGGTATCGCGCACGATCACGTGCCGCAGGTGTTCGAGCGGTTCCGGCGCCCCGGGGCCGACCCGACCGTGCGGGGTATGGGGCTCGGGCTGTACCTGAGCCGGTTACTGGTCGATGCCCAGGGAGGGCGCATCCGGGCTGCCTCCGATGGGCCCGGCAAGGGGGCGACGTTCGTCGTCGAGATGCCGATCAGTCCTGACTGGGACAAGGACATGGCGAAGACGCCTGACGTGGAGCGGAGAGCATGATTTCGCGGAAGCACCTGATTCTCGTCGTCGATGACGAGCCACCGATCGTCCGTCTCGTCAAGGCGAAGCTGCGCCTGGACGGGTACGAAGTGATCACCGCGAGCCGGGGAGACGAGGCACTGGGAATCCTGGAGGAGGAGACGCCCGATCTCATCGTGCTCGATGTGATGATGCCGGATATGGACGGCTTCGAGACGCTGCGGCGGATTCGCCAGCATAGCCAGGTGCCGGTCGTCATGCTTACCGCTCGTGGCAGCGACGCGGACAAGTTGCAGGGGCTCAAGAGCGGCGCGGACGACTACATCACCAAGCCGTTCAACCCGGACGAGCTGGAGGCCCGGATCGCCGCGGTGCTCCGGCGCGTCGGGGGAAGCAAGCCCACCGGCACGGAGACGGTGCTCCGGTATCCCGGACTGGCGATCGACCTCGAGCGCAAGACGGTCAATGTGCGGGGTGAAGAGGTGCGGCTGAGCCGCCGGGAATGGGAGCTGTTGACCCAGCTCGCGGGGAATGCCGGCCGGGTGATGATGCACGGCGAGCTGCTGAGCCGGATCTGGGGACCGGAATACCGGAACGAGACCCAGTACCTGCGGACGTGGGTGAGCCGGTTACGGGCGAAGCTCGAGCCGGAGGACGGCAGCTACACGCTCATCTCGACCTATCCCGGCATCGGCTACCGATTCGAAGCGCCCCTGCCGGACGCGCCGGTGTCCTGATTCCGGAAATATCCATGCATCATGATGGCAGTATCCGGTTCACGGCCGCCGATGCTCGTGTATATGGTGGCCTTAATCGTCGATCGCATCGCTTTCGGCCCAATTTGCCTGACTCTGGTGTACGAACACGTGTTGTTCGTTTCTTTTCCACGGTAGACTAGCCTTCGGCGGATCAATACGATTCATGGGGATGATCGGGAGCGCCGCGGACCCGGCGGTACGCCCGGGCCGTCACGAGTCTGTTCAGGTGGGGAGACAGGGTGGATTTCGTCGTCTACGGTACCGGTTACGGGGCAACGCTCATGTTGCTCGGATACGCGCTTCGGACATGGGGGCCGAAGTGGCGACTCGCGGACCAGGACGAGGGCGCCTACGATCACCAGGAATTCCATGCCGCGCGAGCGTCGTGGACCCGTTTCGCTGAGGGTCTCGGCGCTGTCGTCGCGACCTGCGGCGCGGTGCTTGTCCTCTTTACCTTTGTCCTCATGCTTCTCAACCCCGGCGACGATATCGGCGTCATGGTGTGCCTCATCGTGACTGCGGCCTCGCTGATCGGCGTCGCCGTCTGGGCCTGGATGTATTTCGAGCGCTACGGGTCGCTGGGCGTCGTGAGGATGCCACAGCCGCTGACGAGCTACCAACCACTGCGCTATGACCCGAATGTCCGTCCGGCAGAGAACGCCTCGGCGGAGGCTGGGACAGCGGACGGCGACGAATTCGCCGACGACGTCGAGCATGATGACGCAGCGGGGATCGCCGAGGATATTGATGTGCGCGCGGCGAAGTTTGCCACGCATCATCCGGATGGCGAGATGGAAGTCGGCACGTACCGCGAGCGCGGCGTGACGGCCCCGGACGCGGAGGACACCTTCGAGGCCGAGGACGAGACCCGGGACGATACGGAATCGGTTGACGATGCTGCGTCGGACGAAGCGCAGATCGACGCGGTCGTCGAGCCGGGCGAGACAGACGTGGATGCAGAAGCTGACGACGTCGCTGTGGATGCTGCCGGCGACTCCGAGGACGTGACCGAAACCGCTGGCGAGGCGGACGACAAGTCGATCGATGGCGACCCCTCCGGGACGTCGGAGCCACCCGAGGTGACTGCCGAGGAGAGCGTTGTCGAGGAGACGGCCGGCGCGACCGGGGACGATACGGAGGGCGAAGGGGAGACCGAGCCTGCTCCCGAGGTCCTGCCGGAAGCGCACGAGCCGGCCCCGGAAGAGGAGCCGACGGCGGCCGAGGTCGATGCCGAATCCGGACGAGGGCCGGGTGGCCGCGAAGAGGCGCTGAGGCGGCTTCGCGAGCGGCGTCGCCAGCGTGAGGATCGCGGCCCGGACGATGCCTGACGAACATTATCGAACCTGAACGCAACGCCCCGGTTGGATACCTTCCAGCCGGGGCGTTTTGTATGGTGATGAGAGTCATTTCCACGTTTCGTCTACTGTATACTCGACGCTCAGGAGGGACATGCCGGATTTGTCATGCGACCGAGAGGTGCAGCCATGGCGACGATGCAGCAATCGCAGTCATCGGGTCCCGACAGGCGTCTTGAGGTGGTTCCCGGTGGGCGCGAGCCCGGGCTGGAAGCGCAGATCGCCGAGTTGCGACTGGACGAGGTCCAGCGCACGTACCTGCGGGAGCGGTGGCTGGGGCAGGTGCGATTTCTCGGGAAGGCGGCCCGACGCGCGCAGCGGCGGTATTACGCGCTCCGGATCGTCGCCATCCTCGGCGGCGTCGCGATCCCGGCGCTGGTGGGACTGAACGTCGGTGGCGACTTCGAGCGCTACGTCCAGTGGCTGACGTTCGCTCTGGGGCTCACCGTGGCCGCCGCCGTCGCGCTGGAGGAGTTCTTCCGGTGGGGCGACCAGTGGCGGCATTACCGGTTGCAGACGGAGCTGCTGCGCGGCGAGGGCTGGAATTTCCTGGCACTGGCCGGGGATCACTATCGCCGCTTCAAATCCCATGCGGAAGGGTTCCGTACCTTCGTCGCGCACTCAGAAGAGGCGATGCGGCGGGAGGTGGGTATCTACGTCACCGAGGTTGCCCGAACATCCGATGATTCTCGCGAAGACCGGCGACCGCGGTCGGATCCCGAGCCCGCTCCACGGGTGACCACCGAGCCGGTCGCATCGCAACCCTAACCCACTGCCGCGCAGAGAGGCTCCGGTCCCCGGGCATCGTCGTCGCTGACCGGATACCGGCACGAGCGTCCTCTGTGGGTTGCGGTTCCCAAATCACTGCGTGCGAGAGCCCGTCCGACGATGACCAACCGACGACCTGGCCAGAATCGTTGACCGCGTATGCACCGCTGGCTCCATGATCGGGCAGCGGATCGAGAATGGTTGCTTCGCCGGAGGCCCAGACGACGGCAAAGGAGTCTCCATCACTGCCCCCGGTCGTCCCCGTGATCGCTCCGGTATCAGATATGCCGAAGGCGATGGCCCATGCGTATCCGGTTGGAAGGTCGAGCTCCGATACATTGCCGTTGTCCCACACGACCGGGAGAGCAGCGGAGGTGCTGGAGGACACCCCGACAACCTGGCCGTCCGAGTTGATGCCAAACGCCGTGCTGACAATGTGGTCAGGCAGCTCGCCCAACGCGGTTACCTTCCCGTCCTCACACAAGACAGCGCGCTGGACCGCATCCGGAGAGCCCGACCACCCGACGATGTGACCGGAGTTGTTCACATCGAGCGCCGTGCTTTGCAGGTCGCCGGGGAGTGCGGGGAGGAGGGTTGGATTCCCGTCTTGCCAGACCGTCGCGTAGACGCTCCCGTCCAGGCCGGTCGATGAGCCCACGATCATTCCATCGTCGTTGATGCCGAAGGCCGAACTTCCGGCGGATTCGGGGAGCTCGTCGAGCGCGATGATATCCCCATCGGTGTCCCACCAGACCGCGTGTGCGACGCCATCGTTCGTCTCCGACCATCCGGCGAGCTGGCCTGAATCGTTGATGTCGAAGGCGACGCTGACCGGGTCTCCCGGCAGCGCGCCGAGGCTGCGGACCCCGTCTTCGTCCCACATCACGGCGTGGCTGTTGCCGTCGTCGGTGTCGGAGGTGCCGACGACGCCGCCGTCGCCGTTGATACCGTACGCCTCGAATGCACCGTCGCTGCTGAGGTGCTCGAGACCGGTGACGGACCATCCCTCGGCGCCGATGGGCGTGTCCGTGGTGGACTCTGGCGTATCGGTTGGCTCCGGTTCTTCCGTCGGGGTTGGTTCCTCGGTCGGGGTATCAGTCGGTGTGGGATCGGGCGTGTTTGTCGGGGAAGGTGTTGGCTGTTCCGGCGTATGGGTCGGGGAGGGCGAGGGCTGCGGCGGCGTATCGGTGGGCTGTGGCTCGTCGGTCGGCGATGGCGTCTCTCCCACTTCGGTCCCGCCGTTGCTTTGGGCGAGCTCGGTTGGTGATGGCTCCGGTGTGGGCGTGGTGTTATCACCGGGCGGCAGGAAATCGAAGGCGAAGAGCGAGCCGACGCCGGCCGCCACGAGCAGGACAGCGATCACCGTTGCGATCGCGCCCCGGTTTCTACCGGTCGCGACAGCCGGCTCCCTCTGTGATCCAACGAGCGGCTCGATCGCCGCGATGAGCTGCGCGACGTCGAAGCTCCAGCGCCGGTCGCTGATATCGATTGCCTGGCGGCGGGCGAGCGGTTTCAGCGGGGCCGGGAGCTCGGCGATCGGCGGCATCGTTGCCCCACCGAGCAGGACCGGTATGACGCGCGTTCCGGGCCGCGCGAGGGCCATGGAGATTTCCTGGTGGAGGATGTCTTCGGGGTTATCCAGCCTGCGTGTGCCGTCCGGACCGGGGATACCAAGCCAGTTGGGGCCGATCAGCACCAGGACGACGTCGCTGTCCGCGAGGGCACGGTCGAGCGCCTCGGTGAAGTCCAGCCCAAGTTGTGATTGCAGCGCATCGATGTCCCGGAAGACCTTGTTTCGCCCGAAGTGGTCGACGAGATCGTCGTAGAGTCGTCCAGCGTGGCCGCCGGTGTCGCCGCGCCGATAGCTGATGAAGATGCCGCCCGACGTTGCTCCTGTGCCGCTCATGGCGTCCGCCTTTCGGCGAGCAGGCGGGCGCTGTCGATGATGACGGTCTTGCCGCGCCGGGCCTCGACCGCCGCGAGCATATCCGCAGTGCCACCAGGGCCGTCGCCGGCAGCCCCGTCCCAGAGACTGAGGAACCAGATGTTCTTCGTGCCGCGCGCGAATGCACGGTCGAGCAGCCAGCGTGCGTGCCGGGTGTACCGGCTTTCGTCATCGGGAGGTTCCTCGGGGTCATCCGGCATGACGTGGACGGTGGTGCGGCAGTTCTCCGCGACGGCGTGGAACCGGTTGACCCACTCGTGACCGGCGAAGGAGACAGATCGCTCGATAAAGTCCGGAATTACGTATGGCAGGTGGAGCTCGACGCGGGCGCCGCGATGGAGACATGCTTCGGCGAAGATCAGGTCGCCACCACAGGCGCCGCCGCACATGCCCAGGTCGTCGTGACCGATATTCCAGGCGGCGAGGACGCCCTGTATCGCGTTGGTGACCTCGGGAACCATGTCGGGAGGAAAACGCGGCGTAATCCGGCCAGGCGCATCGATCATGTGGCCGCTGAAGAGCACAACGCGGCCTGTCGACAGGCTGGTGGGGTTCTCGTGAGCCGATCGGGGCGTGGTCCCGGTAGATGTGGTCACGCGTTCATTATGTGGCATCTGGACCTCTTCACGCGGGGAACGACTGGACCCGGAAGAGACAGACAAGCGACCTTGAGCGGTCTATGACGCGATTTGTATACACAGGATATCAGTGCAGCGTGGCGTGCGATAGTGACCGACGTGGGGAGGCTATCGTTTCGATCCGGCGCGGCGTGCGCGGGCGACCGGCGTCAAGGTCTCGATGCCCCGAAGCAACAGGTCTGAGGCGAGCGCGAGGATCACGATGGCGATGACGCCGGCCATGACCCGGGATGGATTGTTGGTGCCGATGCCGGTGAAAAGGAGCTCGCCGAGGCCGCCCGCGGCGACCCAGCCGCCGAGTACGGCCAGGCCGATGGTGGTCGTCAGCGTGATGCGGACACCAGCGAGGATGACCGGGAGCGCCATCGGCAGCCAAACCTTGACCAGCACCTGCACCGGGGTCATGCCAACACCCTGGGCCGCTTCGAGCACGGCGCGATCGACCCCGGTCATACCGGTGACGATGTTCCGCACGAGGAAGACCTGCGCGTAGAGGACGAGCAGGATGAGCGTCGGGCGGAGGCCGAGACCCTGAGTCGGAATGAGGAAGGCGATCATGGCGAGACTCGGGATCGTATAGAGCGCGCCGACGATCCACATGATCGGCTGGCGGATCGGCCGCAGGAGCACGGCGGTGATCCCGAGGGCAAGCGCCAGGGGCAGGGCGATCGCCAGGGCGAGAATCGAGATGCGGATGTGCTCGATCGTCAGCTCACCGACGACATCGAGGTTCTCGAGGAAGTAATCAAGATACATGGTCCGCCTGGTTCCCCGAGGGCGAGGCCGCGCGCTGGATCGCGTTCATCGAGAGGCTCCCGACGGCCGTGCCGTCCTCCTCGGTCACGAGCAGGTAGGGCGCGCCGGATTCAACAAGCACGCCGAGTGCCTCCCGGAGGAACGAGTCCGCGTCGACGGCGGGCATGCCGTTGACGTGCTCGGGAAGCGGCTCCATCGCGGCGCGGGCCGGCATCAGGCTGAAGCGCCGGAGCACGTCCTGGGCGCCGACAAGGTCGGAGACGAAGTCGTTGGCCGGCTCGCTGACGATCTGGAGCGGGGTCCCCACCTGCACGATCGAGCCCTCGCGCATGACGACGATGCGGTCGGCGAGGCTGACCGCCTCTTCGATGTCGTGGGTGACGAAGAGGACCGTCTGCGAGATGCGGCGGTGAATCCGGCGCAGCTCGTCCTGCAGTCGTGTCCTGGTAATCGCGTCGAGCGCCCCGAACGGCTCGTCCATCAGCATCGTCGGCGGTGATGCTGCGAGGGCACGGGCGAGCCCGACACGCTGCTGTTCGCCGCCAGAGAGCTGGGTCGGGTAGCGGTTGACGTAGTCGTCTGGCGGGAGCCCGACCAGGTCCAACAGCTCGCGAACGCGCTCGTCTGTGCGCGCGTTGTCCCAGTGGAGCAACTTCGGCACAACGGCGACGTTCGCGCCGACCTTCATGTGCGGGAAGAGACCGGTCTGCTGGATGACGTAGCCGATCTGGCGCCGGAGCTCGGGGGCGTCGATCGATGTGATGTCGAGACCGTCAATCTCGATCGTGCCGCTGGTCGGCTCATAGATGCGGTTGATCATCTTGAGCAGGGTCGTCTTGCCACACCCGGACGGGCCGAGGAGCACGACAAACTCGCCGGGCGCGACATCAAGGTCGATCGCGTCGACGGCCGGCCGGGGAGCGCCGGGGTACTGTTTTGTGAGGCCGCGAATGGTGATGGCGCTTCCCGGGGTCCCGGACTCTGGTTGCGATGCGCGAGCGATGAGCCACCTCCGGACAGGTCAGCGCGGTGAGAAGCGAAGCGAGGGAGCGCCCGTCGACCGGGCGCTCCGAACATTTGGTCTATGCGACTATCCTAGCAGACCATTTTCCTGCAGGAACTCCTGGGCGACATCGGCCGGCTCCGCCTTTTCATCGCCATCCACGCGCCAGTTGAGACCTGAGAGGACCTCGTCGGTCAGGAGCGCCGTCAGCGGATTGAGCAGGTCCGGGATCTCCGGATATGCCTCCAGCGCAGACATCTGGATGACGGGGGCGATGTTGTACGGTGGCCAGAGGCCAAGGTCGTCCTCGAGGATGACGAGGTCGTAACCGGAGATCTGGCCATCTGTGCCGAATGCAAGCACGACCTGGGCCTCGTCGTCGAGCAGGGCCTGGTACTTCAGCCCTGGCGCGACCGGCAAGACCTCGATGGACTCGAAGCCGGCGCCGTAGACGCGCTGCAGGCCGAGCAGGCCATCCTCGCGTTCCGGGAAGTCGGCCGGGGCGGAGATGATGTAGTCACCGGCAACTTCGGCCAGCTGCGAGATCGAGGTGATGCCGTTCTCCTCGGAGAACTCGCGCTTCACGGCGAGGGCCTGGGTGTTGTTCGCGGGCGAGCGCTCCAGCCATGTGAGCTCGAACTGCGACTCGTACTCCGACTTCACGCGATCGAAGACCACTTGCGAGAGGTCGCCACCCGCTGCTGGCGACGCTTCGGCGACCGGTGATGCCGCATCCGCTTCACCGGCAACCTCGTCGACCGGGATCTGGAGAACCTCGGTCAGGCCGGTACCCGTGTATTCGGGGTAGAGCGTGATGTCGCCGGACACAAGCGCCTGGTGCGCGACCTGGGTGCCGCCAAGGTTCAGGCTTTCATCCGTCGGGATACCGGCGTTCTCGAGCACTTGCAGGTACATGTTGCCGAGGATGAATTGCTCGGTGAAGTCTTTCGACCCGACGACGACGGTCTCGCCGTCCTGGGCGGCCGCCGCGCGCGTCGTGGCGGCAATACCCGCCGCAAGCAACGGTGCGGCGGCGGTGGACTTCACGAAGGAGCGTCGGTTGAACATGGAAGCAGTTCCTTTCCGATCCTGATCAGGCAGCCCGGGCTCCGGGCGGCGTGACAACGCGCTCGAGGAGGTTGAACAGACCGTCGGCCAGCAGGACCAGCACGACGATCGGGATTCCTCCCGCGAGCAGGTAGGTGGTATCCAGCAGCGAGATCCCGGTCAGGATGTACTGGCCGAGCGATTTCGCGCCGACAAACGAGGCCAGCGTCGCGCTGGCGAGCAATTCGACGGCCGCCAGGCGAAGTCCCGCGATGATCACGGGCAACGCGAGCGGCATCTGGACCCGGAAAAAGACCTGCGCATCGTTCATGCCGACGCCCTTCGCGGCCTCGAGGGCGGCGGCATCGACGTTTCGCAAGCCGGTGAAGGTGTTCATGATGAGGGCCGGGGCGGCGAGGACCACCAACGCGACGGTGGCCGGTGGCTGCCCGAAGCCCAGGAACGGGTAAAAAAGGAAGACGAGTGCCAGCGACGGGATGACCCGGACCGCCGAGAAGATGCCGGCTGCCTGGGCGCCGAAGCGCGGCATGCGGGAGAACAGCACGCCCAGCGGGAGATAGATGAGGGCTGCGATCGCGAGCGACGTGAAGCTCAGGCGCAGGTGCGCGGAGACAAGGTCCAGGAACCGCTCCGGCCGCTGGCGAATGAATTCGATCACATCGGTGAGCCAGTCCATACGGTATCTCCCGTGAGTCGGGCCGGTCTCCCTTACGTCAGGAGGGCACCGTCGCCATGCTAGCACGCCGACCGGGTGATTCGTATACGTTCCTGGCACGGTTTCGCCGGGAACATCGCCTGATTTCGGCATGCCTTTGTTGCGGCTCATCCCGTAATGTCGGTGTGGGAGAGTGGGCCGGAATTATGCCGCAGGGCAGCGCCGGGGCGGCGTATCGGGTGATCGTGGACTCGGTCTTCATTCAGTGTTCGTGGAGGGTGATCGACGCGTCGGCCGTCGACGGAAATTCCGACACCCTGACACAACTCTGTGACAGCAGGAGACCTAAACTAGAGGGCATGAGGGACAAACCGCTGCCGGATTATCGCGTACTGAGACACCCGAAGAACTGACCGGTACGTCTACGGCGTGAGAGAGTGGAGAGAGCTATGTTTTCGCGAAGGAAGCCCGACACGTCGACGGTACCTGTTGGTGATGACGAGATCATCTCGGCCCGGCAGGTGGTCAAGACGTACGACACAGGAACGAACAAGGTGCCGGCGCTGAAGGGTATCGACTTCTCGGTGCGGCGGGGCGAGATGGTCGGCGTCATGGGACCGTCCGGCTGCGGCAAGACGACGCTACTGAACTGCCTTTCCGGTCTCGACAGCGTCGACAGTGGCGTCGTCACCATCGAGGGCGAGGATATCGCCCGGATGGGTGACAAGAAGCGCACTGCGTACCGCGCGAAGCGCATGGGCTTCATTTTCCAGGTCTACAACCTGCTGCCCGTGTTGACGGCGGTCGAGAACGTCGAGCTGCCGTTGCTGGTTGGGAACGTGCGACCCGGCAAGGCGCGCGAGATGGCGAAGGAGGCGCTGGCGCGGGTGGGGCTGCTGGATTGGGCGGACCACCGGCCGGCCGAGCTGTCTGGCGGACAGCGGCAGCGCGTGACGATTGCCCGATCGCTGGTGAACAACCCGGCGATCGTGTGGGCGGACGAGCCGACCGGCGCGCTGGACTCGGCGGCGGCGACGGACATCATGGCGTTGCTGCAGGAGCTGAACCGCGACCAGGGCCTGACGATCGTGCTGGTGACCCACGACCAGGGCGTGGGGAATATGTGCGACCGGATCGTGCGGATGCGGGACGGCGAGATCGTCGGCGAGGATCGTCCCAACGGAGCCAATCGGCCGGTTCCCTCCGGGTCGCTGGAAGGGGTGGTGTCTCAAGGGGCATAGCGCATCGCCGCTCCCGAGACGATCACGCCTGACGAAGGACAACGGACATGGAAACGCTCTTTGGCATCTCGATGAACAGCATCATGGTGGTGATGCTCGTCCTGCTGGCGCTGTGCCTGTTGCTGGTCGCGTTCATCGCGTGGCGCCGACCCGTCATCTTCAAGATGGGTATCCGCAACATGGCCCGGCGGAAGACGCAGACCGGGCTCATCATCGTCGGGCTCATGCTGGCGACGCTGATCATGTCGGCCGCGCTGGCGACCGGCGACACGATGAACAATTCGGTGAACAGCGCTGTCTATGACCTGCTGGGCCCGGTGGACGAGTTCATCGTCGCCAGCAACGACGAAGACGGCGAGGGCAGCGTCGACGCGCTGCTGATGGACACCGTGCCGGTCGAGCGCATCGACGAGGTGCGTGCCATCACGGAAGGCATGGAGGTCGACGCGGTCGGCGGCGCCCTGCTGACGATGGCGCCGGTCATCAACCTCGGCGACGCGGCCTTCGAGGAGGGCAGCAATCCGCAACAGTTGCTCGAATCGGCGATCGCCTCGAACCCCGAGGTGACCGTTATCGGCGCGCCGCAGGAAGCCTATGACGAATTCGGCGGCCTGAACGACAGCGACGGCAATCCCATCGACGTTTCGACGCTCGGTGCCGGCGAGGTCTACATCAGCGAGGAGACGGCCGACGACCTCGGACTTTCGGCCGGCGACACCATCGGCTACTTCCTGAACAACCAGCCGTATGGGGCGACGGTTCGCGGCATCGTCCCGAACACGGCGCTGGCGGGTGGACTGAACCCGAACTCGGCGTCGATGATCGTCGGCTTCGAGCACTTGCAGGAGGCGACGAGCAACGAGGGCCGTATCTCCGGCGTCATGCTCTCGAATACCGGTGGTACGGAGGAAGGGCTGTCCTATTCGGATGAGGTGACCGACGCCCTAAAGGCGGAGCTTGGCGGAACAGGCCTCGGCGTGGTGCCGATCAAGCAGATGAACGCGGACAGCGCCGAGTTCACGGCGAGCCTGTTCGTCACGATGTTCATCGTCTTTGGCTTGTTCTCGATCGCGGTTGGTATCCTGCTGATCATCCTGATCTTCACGATGCTGGCGGCGGAACGTCGATCCGAGATGGGCATGGCCCGCGCGGTTGGGGCGCAGCGCCGGCAACTCATCCAGCAGTTCATCTCTGAAGGCGCGGGCTATACGCTGATTTCGGGTCTGGTCGGCACGGCGCTCGGCGTCGGGGCTGCCTGGGTGATTTCGAAGGGGATGAGCGGCCTGACCGGCGGCTTCTTCAGCATCGATCTCTACGTGCATCCCCGGTCGCTGGTGATCGCCTATAGCCTCGGCGTGGTCATCACCTTCCTTGCGGTGATCGTGTCATCGTGGCGTGTGAGCAAGCTCAACGTGGTCGCGGCGATCCGTGACATCCCCGAGGTGTACCGGGCGAAGCGGAACCGGACCCAGATCATCTGGGGCATCATCGGGACGCTGTTGGGCGGCGCGATGGTCGCGATCAGCTGGGACAACGGCTCCCTGACGCAGTTCCTGATCGGGATCACCGTCCTGCCGTTCGGGGTAGCCGCGATCCTGGCGTACTTCGGCGTCAACACCCGCTTCGTCCTTACGGCCGTCGGCGTCTTCGTGCTGTTTTGGTGGCTACTGCCCACGGATGCGTTCGAGACGCTGCTGGGTGACCGCTTCGACGCGGGCGGTATCGAGCTGTTCTTCCTTTCCGGGATCTCGATCGTCGCGGCGTCGACGATGATCATCGTCCAGAACCTGGACGTGCTTCTGGCGCTCGTTCGCGGTCTCGGCAGCCGGTTCCGCGGATTGCTCTCGTCGGTCCGGCTCGGGATCGCCTATCCGCATGCCAATGCCGGTCGGGCGGGGATGACGATTGCGATGTTCGCGCTGATCGTCTTCTCGATCGTCGTCATGGGCACGATGAATTCGATCTTCACGCAGGCGATCCTCTCGGACAAGGCCAACGCCGGCATGCAGGTGCGCGTCGACGTGCCGATGGCCAACCCGATCGACGACTTCACCGTGGCGCTCGAGGAGGCGGGGATCGATACGTCGCAGATCGGGCCGCCGGGCCGGATCGACCAGGCCGCCTCGTTGCTCGACCAGCAATTGGTGACGAACGACGATGGCGAGCAGGAGTGGGAGTCCGGCTATTTCGTCCAGAGCATGGACGCGACCTACCTGGACGAGACGCAACTGGAGTTCACGGCGCGGGCTGAGGGGTACGACTCGGACGAGGCGATTCGCGAGGCCCTGAAGTCGGAGCCAAACGTCGTCGTGATCCCGTCGTACCTGGCGACAGGCGGTGACGAGCCGGCGAACTTCACCTTCGACGCCATGGGAGGCGAGACCTTCGACGAGATCCCCTCCGAGGGAACCTTCGAGCCGCAGACGATCCAGATGCGAGGCGCATCCGGTGACGTGATCGAGTTGACCGTCATCGGCGTGCTCGATGCCGATTACACGATGATGTTCGGGTACTACGTCGGGACCCCGACGATGGACCAGATCATGCCGCCGGATGAGCCGCGCTTCAGCTCGTACTACATGTCGGTGGCTGAGGGCGCGGATCCCGGCCAGATCGCGGCAGATATCGAGCGAGAGCTGTTGCAGTACGGCGTGCAGGGCGTCGACATCGAGGAGGAGATGCTCGAGGCACAGCAGCAGCAAAGTACCTTCATGACCGTGATGCAGGGATTCATGGGGCTCGGCATGATCGTTGGCGTCGCGGCGGTGGGCGTGATCTCGTATCGCGCGGTGGTCGAGCGGCGACAGCAGATCGGCATGCTGCGCGCGCTCGGTTTCCAGACGAGCACCGTGGCCCGCGCCTTCGTGATCGAGACGGCGGTGGTCGTTGTTCTCGGGTCGCTATCCGGGGCAATCCTCGGGCTGGTCCTGTCGTGGAATCTCGTCAACGATCCGGCGACCACCGGAGGCATCGCCGTGGAGTTCGAAGTGCCGTGGGTGACCGTGATCACGACGGTCAGCATCGCGATCGTTGCGGCGCTGGTGATGTCGTGGTTCCCGGCACGGCAGGCCTCCCAGATCGTTCCGGCGGAGGCGCTGCGGTACGAATAAGCCTTTCCAGGGGCAGTGTTCATGACGAGGACCACGCGATTCCGCGTGGTCCTCGTCGCGTGACCGGCCCGGAATGGCCCCGGTCTTGTACCATGGACACGAATCGCGCCCGTCATTCCCCGGAAGCGCGGAGCGCCATACATCCACCAGACACAGTGAAGGTATACACATGGACCGACGAGTCAAGATCGTTTCGACGCTGGGCCCGGCCGTCAGCACGCCGGAGAAGCTCCGGGAGTTGCTGGATGCCGGCGTCGATGTGGTGCGCGTCAACGCCGCGCACGGTTCGGAAGAGGACCGGCTGAACATCATCGAGCGGGTGCGGGCCGTGGCGGCCGACGTCGGGCGGCATATCCCGATCCTGTTCGACCTGCGCGGGCTGAAGATCCGTACCGGGCCGCTGCCGGAGGGGCAGAAGTTCATCCGGATCACCGAAGGCGAGAAAGTCCGACTTGTTCCGGGCCCGGTCGAGACGGGCGAGGGTGTGCTGGGGATCAACTACCCGCAGGTGCTCGAGGTCATCTCGCCGGGATCGCGCGTCCTGATCTCGGACGGGCTCATCGAGCTCCTGGTGGATGAGGTCCATGACGACCACGCGACCGCGACCGTGATCCGTGACGGCCAGCTGCTGAGCCGGCAAGGCGTCACGCTTCCGGGCGCGCCGATCAAGGGTGGGGCCCTGACGGACGTCGACCGCGAGGACATCGCGTTCGCGGTGAAGAACGGTGTCGACTTCCTCGGCCTCAGCTTCCTGAATGACGCCGAAGACCTGCGCATGGCGCGGGACATCGCCCGCCAGCATGGCGAGCATGTGCCCGGCCTGATCGCGAAAATCGAGCGACCGCAGGCGCTGGAGAACATCGAGGAGATCGCCGAGGAGGCGGACGGCGTGATGGTCGCTCGCGGCGACTTGGGCGTCCAGCTGCCGCCGGAGCAGGTGCCACAGGCCCAGAAGCGCATCATCGCGGTGTGCAACCGGTTCGGCACGCCGGTGATCACGGCGACGCAGATGCTCGAGTCGATGATCACGCAGCCCGTCGCGACCCGGGCCGAGACCAGCGACGTCGCCAACGCCGTCTGGGACGGCACGGACGCCGTGATGCTGTCCGCCGAGACGGCCGTCGGCAAGTATCCGGTCGAGGCGGTCCGGACGATGGATCGCATCGTCCGGCAGGTCGAGATGGAGGGCCCGGTGCGATCGCGCGCGTCGCAGGAGCCGCACTACGACCCGACTCGCGAGGATTCCGTCTTCGCCGACGCGATCGCCCGCGCGGCGTTCGCGATGTCCGACCAGACGCCGGTCGAGCATCTCGTGGTGCTGACGAAGACGGGTGGCAGCGCCCGCCGGATCGCGAAGTACCGGCCAAAGCCGTCGATCATCGCGATCTGCGAGACTGGGCGCGTTGCCCGGATGATCGGCCTCTGTTGGGGTGTCAAGGCGGTCGTCCTCGATTATGCGGACGATCCGGACGAGGCGTTCCGGGGCGCGGGCGAGTCGATCATCGAGGCGGGCCTCGGCGAGCGCGGCGAGTTCGCGCTGATCGTTGGCTCGATCCCGGTGTTCAAGGAGGCGGGCCGGACGAACCTCGTCCACTTCCGCAAGCTGGGCGACTAGCGGGCGCGTGCGATGCCCGTACCGCCGCACCT
>DATGPC010000295.1:0-3328 GCA_035305265.1 Thermomicrobiales bacterium
GCCTCGGAGATCGCCACCTCGAACACGGTCTTGGCGAGATCGACACCGATCTGTATCGTTGACATTGGGCTCCTCCTCGAAGTGGTGGCCCTTGGGGCCGTGATGCTGGATGCTGTATGCATCTCGGGGAGGAGTCCATACCATCACTTGCTGCGGCCGGGTCCCAAGCGCCTCGGCCCCCCGCCGTCCCTCGCTGCGCTCGGGAGGCTGGGCAGGCGCGCCTGATCGGCCCCGCCTCAGAAGCGCGGGGCGTTAGGCGGCACAATTCCCAATACAGGTCATGCTTGTTATCATACAGATGACAAGGAGGCCTCAATGGCGACCCCATCCAAGAAGCTCCGCCGCAAGAACCTGATTCTGGATCAGGGCAAGATTGATCGGGCCAAGCAGTTGCTCGGCGCCGCAACCGAAACCGAGACCATCACCCGGGCTCTGGATGCAGTGACCAGCCTCGCCCGCTTCCGGATGGAGGCGGATGCCGCGTTGGACAGCATGGTCGGTAAGGGTGGATTCGATGACTTCTTTCCAGCCACCCACTAGGCCGTGTTCCTCCTCGATACCAACGTCTATATCGAGGCATTTACCCGAGGCCCGGATCACGCAGGGTTCCGGGCGTTTCACGCCGCCGCGCTGCCCCAACTGATCCTGAGTGCCGTGGTGGTCCACGAGCTTCGCGTGGGAGCTCGGAGCGTTCCGCAACGCCGCCACCTTGATGAATTGGTCGAGGTCTTTCGAACGCGCCGGCGGCTGCACGTGCCGAGTCTCGCAACCTGGCAACTGGCAGCGAGCGTCGACCAGGATCTTCGTGGTATAGGTCGGTACGCAGCGAGCCTGGCACAGCGCTCCTTTGCGAACGACATCCTGCTCGCAGTGAGTGCCCGGGAACTCGGCGCAACGATCGTCACCCACAACCTCGCCGACTTCGAGGTCATAGGCCGGGTACTGCCGGTGACAGCTGTTCCGCCATGGCCTGCTGCCACCTGACCAGCCAATGCAGCCGGCGAGCGCGCCGATGATGCGCCTACGGCGTAGGCGCACTCGCGGCTGATTGGCGGGGCGTTACACTGCAACGGAGGGTAAGTCGATGGTAACCAGACGCGGAGTTCGTCGTGCCGCCGCGGTCCTCCTTGTCGCTGCGGCGGCCGGCCTGGTTTATCGCCACCTGACGCGGCCGAGTTTTGATGCCACCGGCTGGCAGGATGAGGCCTCCGTCTACCGGGAACCCTATCCACGGTTGGCTATGGCTGATGACCTTCTCAGGCGGGGCGTACTCAACGGACTGAGCAGCGATTCGCTCGTCAGGCTGCTCGGGCCCAAGCCGGAGACCGAGTATTTCAATGAATGGGATTTCGTGTACTGGCTTGGACCGGAGCGTGGCCTCGCCAGGATTGACTCCGAATGGCTTGTGATTGAGCTCGGCGCCGACAGCACAGTCGTGCACGCGGAGATCGTCAGGGATTGAGCCGCCCAACCAGCGTTTGCTGCGGCCGGGCCCAATCACCTCGGCCCCCCGCCGTACCTCGCGGCGCTCGGGACGCGGTGCAGGCGCGGTCGTTTCTCCATGCCCCCGTCCAACGAGTGAAGATGCTCAACCAACGGATAGCCTTGGTCACCGCAGTATGGTTCCTGTTGAGTGGCTGTGATGGCACCGGTTCGCTGGATGAGTACTCCATCTCGACGCTCCCGGCGTCCGGGCGACCGTTCAGCGAGTCCTCGGAATTGATCCTGGAGTATGTCCGCAGTTTCGGACCCGGCGAGCTGCCTCCTTCGTTCACCTACCACGGTCCAGCTGGTGTCAGTCGTGCCGACCAGATGCTGTTGCGCTCCCACACCGACTGCAAGTGGGCGGTACTCGACCTGATCAGCGGTCGTCGGGTGCGCTACTTCGGTCGGTGCGGAGACGGCCCACACGAAACCCGTGCAGTCGCCGGGGCGGGCATATTTTCCGACACCATCGTCTTCGCCGATGTAAGAAGCGCATTGCTCCGATTTGTCGGGAGCGCCGACACGGTGGGCAGGCGTCTCCAGATCCAGGGCTTGGATGGCGATTCCATCCAAGGCGTCCATTCGTTGACCGTGCTCGACGACACAACGGCGTTCGTCACGCTGGCGGTGTCTGGACGTTCCGGTTCAGCCGCTCCGCTCTTCGGGTTCGTCGACCTGCGAACCGGAAACCTGCGTCCGGTCCCGTTCCACTTGACCGAGCGCCGACGTGCCAGCGTGCCCGAGGCGGAGCACTTTTTCGGCGCGTGCACCCACCGGGCCGTCTCGATGATCATCGCCGAGAACAACGGGCCCGCCGAGCTGCTCGGGCTTGCACTGGATGGTCGCGCTCGATGGGCACGTCGAGGCCACGTCGCCGGGTTGGTGCTAAAGGAAGGGGATGCCAGCGATGCCCCATCGGCGGCCTTTCGGTGGAATCGGCTTCCGGTCCGGCCCGCGTGCACGGCCACCTTGGCACTCTCCCGCTTCATTCCCCAGGATGGCCCGAGTCGAGTGGCGCCTCTGGGGGTCCTCGTTCTGACCCGCTTCGATGGAACCGTCGCGATGGGCAGTCCGTTCGCCGCCAGGGATTCGGTCCTCGCCCTGGCCAACTGGTTTGCAGATGACAGTCTGTTCTACGTGGCGACAACACAAGCCATGACCCCGCGAGTCCTTGCCTTCCGGCCGAGACGTCGTGCGGAGGGCGACGAGGGGCCGTTCGCCATTCCAGATTCGATCAGGGCTGCGATGACCACTGATCTCATCCTCTCCGACAGGTGATCAGCATGAATCGGAATGGTGCTGGTGCCTACCTGCTCGCAGCGACCGCGATCATTGCGCTGTGGGTGCAGTCGGCGCGCCTCGGTGCCGTACAAGATGAGATGGGCAGGCGCGAGAGGTCTGATCAAGCCAACGCCTATGATCTCCGCGTGGCACGTTGGGAAAAGGAGTCATTGATCGAGGCAGTGAACCGGCTTGCCGGGACAGGTCCTGCGGTGCGAGGTCTGTACAACGACTCCATGCCCTCGCCGGCAACTCTCGACACCCTCGGTGATCGCTTGGTGTACGTCATTTCCACACGTTGTGGCAATTGCCCGCTGAACTTCCCTTGGCTCGCGCTCCTCGAAAGGCGCCGACCCGGAAGTGTGCTTGGGGTGAGTGTCGTGGACTCGGTAAGCACCCTCGTGCAATACGGACGCCATCACGAGTTGCCATTCCCGATCGTCTCACTTAGAGGCGGATGGCTGTTCGACGCCCTACCGCGGCACGCGACTCCGGTCACCGTCGTCGTGCGCGAAGGCCGGATCACACGGATCGCGACCGGCGCGCTGACCGACGCGGCGGC
>DATGPC010000296.1:0-17307 GCA_035305265.1 Thermomicrobiales bacterium
CTCGGCCAGGTTGGCAACGTCGATCACGAGAACATCGAGATCGGTAAGGCCGGCCGCAGCCGCCACATGGGTCGCCGACCGCACGTCCGCGGTTCGGTGATGAACCCGAACGACCACCCGCACGGCGGTGGTGAGGGTAAGGCGCCGATCGGTGGCCAGCCCAAGACGCCGTGGGGCAAGCCCGCCTTCCAGCGGACTCGCCACAACAAGCGAACCGAATCGATGATTGTTCGCCGCCGCCCGAGCAACAAGCGGCGCTAACGGACGGGCGCGACCGGAGTCCGATCTCACGCTTACGTCGGTTGCGCCTCTGGCGATGGGTATTTAGGAGAACAACGTGTCGAGATCATCGAAGAAGGGACCATACATCGACCCCAAGCTGATGAAGAAGGTCGATGCTATGAACCAGACGAACAAGCGGACCGTGATCCGCACCTGGGCCCGGGCCTGCACGATCTTCCCGGGCATGGTTGGTCACACGATTGCGGTGCACAACGGTCGGCAGCACGTGCCGATCTACGTGACCGAGCCGATGGTTGGCCACAAGCTTGGTGAATTCGCCCCGACCCGGACCTATCGCGGTCACGGCAAGGACGCGGATCGCCGCGGTCGCCGGTAGTCGGACCTGAACGGAAGAGGACGATAGAGATATGGAAGTCAGGGCAAGCGTGCAGCGCGTCCGCATCTCTCCGCGAAAGGCCCGGCTGGTCGTGGACATGGTTCGCGGCAAGAAGGTGACGGACGCCATCCAGATGATGAAGTTCGTGCCGAACCGGGCTGCGACAGATGTCGAGAAGCTGCTCAAGTCAGTCGCGGCGAATGCCGAAAACAACTACGACCTCGATCCCGAGGCGCTTTGGATCAAGGAGATCTACGCGGACGATGCACCGCAGCTCCGCCGGTTCAAGCCGAAGGCGCGTGGTCGGGTTGGCAAGATTCTGCGGCGGTCGTGCCACATCACGGTCATCGCTGAGGAAAGGGGTGACCGCTAATGGGTCGTAAAGTACATCCCGTCGGTTTCCGCCTGGGCGTCGCCAGCGACTGGGAATCGAAATGGTTCGCGGAAAAGCAGTATACTGAGCTGTTGCACGAAGATCGCGCGATCCGTGAGCTGATCATGAAGGAGCTCACGCGGGCGGGTATTGCCCGGATCGAGCTTGAGCGTGCGGCGAACAAGGTTGATGTGACGCTCTTCACGGCGAAGCCGGGAATCGTGATCGGCAAGCAGGGCGCCAATGTCGAGCGCCTGCGCAAGCTCATCGAGAAGGAAGTTGGCAAGAAGGTCAACCTCAAGATCGAGGAGATCAAGGTCCCTGAGACCAACGCGCGCCTGATCGCGGAGAGCATCGCGGAGCAGATTACGCGGCGTGTTGCATACCGCCGTGCCATGAAGCACGCGATCCAGCAGGCGATGCGCCGTGGTGCCAAGGGCGTCAAGGTTCGCATGTCCGGCCGCCTTGGTGGCGCCGAGATGAGCCGAACCGTCACCGAGATGGAAGGCCGTGTGCCGCTGCACACGATTCGCGCGGACATCGAGTTCGCCACCGTCCATGCGCACACCACCTATGGCCGAATCGGCGTGAAGGTGTGGGTGTACAAGGGCGACGTCATGCCTCAGCGCAACGACGTGACGGCCGCTTCGCTGTCGGCCGATCTCGCGAACGCGGGCGACTAGAAGAGTGTCTTTCACGGAACGGCGCCAGGAGACTGGTTGCCGTTGCGTGGTGTGAATCGGAGCGTAGTGACATGTTGATGCCAAAGCGGACAAAGTACCGCAAGGTCATGCGTGGCCGCATGACGGGCAAGGCGTATCGCGGTTCGACCATCTCCTTCGGTGACTTTGCGCTTCAGGCGCAGGAGCCGGCCTGGGTGTCTAGCCGTCAGATCGAAGCCGCCCGCCGCGCCATCACCAACTACCTGAAGCGCGGTGGTAAGGTCTGGATCCGGATCTTCCCGGACAAGTCGGTGACGCAGAAGCCAGCCGAGACCCGCATGGGCTCTGGCAAGGGCAGCCCGGAATACTGGGTGGCTGTCGTGAAGCCGGGCCGCATCCTCTTCGAGGTGGCCGGCGTGGATGAGGAGCGCGCGTCCGAGGCGCTTCGCCGCGCGGCAATGAAGATGCCGATGAAGTGCAAGGTGCGCGTGCGTGAGACTCCGGGCGTGCATGCGTCCGAGGAAGGTGCCGCATGAAGGCAAGCGAAATTCGCGAAATGACCGACGACCAGCTCGAGGAGAAGCTCGTCGAGCTGCACCGCGAGCTGCGTGACCTGCGCTTCCAGGAAGCCGTCGGACAAATGACCAACACCGCCCGTCCGCGGCAGATCCGCAAGGACATCGCGCGGATCCACACCGTGCGGACAGAGATGGCGAACCAGGCCGCCGAGTAGCCGCCTGGCAATTAGGGAAGTACGAGGAAACGCATGAGCGAGGTTCAGGAAACCACCGCCCAGGCCGAGGAGAAGGTTGAGCGGCTTCAGTCGCCCCGGAACCAGAAGGTCGGTCGCGTGGTGAGCGACAAGATGGACAAGACCGTCGTTGTCGCCGTGGACTACGTCCGCACCCACCCGCTGTACAAGAAGCGGATTACGCGGACGAGCAAGTTCGTGGCGCATGACGAGACCAACAATTGCAAGATCGGCGACCTGGTCAAGATCGAAGAGATCAAGCCGATGTCCAAGCGGAAGCGCTGGATCGTTCGTCAGGTCCTCGAGCGCGCGGTCCAGATTTAGCCGGTCGCGGCGAGGGACGCCGCGTTCGGAATATGCCCAGAGAGGGTAGGTTTCGATGATTCAGACACAGACGCGACTAAAGGTCGCCGACAACAGCGGGGCGCGTGAGATCATGTGCATCCGCGTGCTCGGCGGGTCGTCGGTCAAATATGGCAGTGTCGGGGACACGATCATCGCCTCTGTCAAGTCCGCGCAGCCGAATGCCGCGGTTAAGAAGGGCGATGTCGTGCGTGCGGTAATCGTGCGGACGGCGAGCGAGTACGGGCGGCCGGATGGCAGCCATATCAAGTTCGATGACAACGCCGCCGTGCTGATCAACCAGCAGGGCGCGCCGCGCGGCACCCGCATCTTCGGTCCTGTGGGACGCGAGCTCCGCGAGAAGCAGTTCATGCGGATCGTGTCGCTCGCGCCGGAAGTGCTGTAGGGGTAACGATGCGAAAGATTCTCACGGGCGATGAGGTCATCGTCATCTCCGGTCGTAACAAGGGCCAGCGCGGTACCGTCCGCAAGTTCATGCCCGAGGTCGATCGTGTGGTGGTCGAGGGCGTCAACATCGTCAAGAAGCACATCAAGCCCGGACGCGCCCGCCAAGCGGGTATCGTCGAGGTCGAGGCTCCGCTTCACGTCTCCAACGTCATGCTGATCGACCCGACGTCGGGCGAACCGACGCGCGTTGGCATCCGCAAGAACGCGGAAGGCAAGAACGAGCGGTACTCGAAGAAGACCAACGAGACCATCCCGGCGCCGGCCCGATAGGGGCCAGCCGTTGCGGATAGAAGTAGTCACGCAATAAGAGGATTGGCGGCCTGAGTGCCGGGCGACAAGCCGGCAGACCAGGCGGGAACGCCACGAGCGGTAATGGGATACCGGACCTTTATCCGGTGTGAGGCAGGATTTCATGGCACGACTGCGAGATCGCTACAGGGAGGAAATCATTCCGTCCCTCACGAGCGAGTTCGGGTACAAGAATGTGTATCAGGTGCCGAAGCTTGAGAAGATCGTCCTGAACATCGGTTTGGGCGAGGCCGTGGCCAACGGCAAGGCGCTTGACGCCGCTGTCGGCGACCTGGCCACCATCACCGGCCAGAAGCCGGTGGTGACGCGCGCGAAGAAGTCGATCGCGGCGTTCAAGCTTCGCGAGGGCATGCCGATCGGCGCGATGGTCACCCTTCGCGGCGAGCGCATGTACGAGTTCCTGGATCGACTGGTTGCGACGGCCCTGCCGCGCATCCGCGACTTCCGTGGTATTTCGCCGAACTCGTTCGACGGCCGCGGTAACTACACGCTGGGTCTCCGGGAGCAGATCATGTTCCCCGAGATCGATTACGACAAGATTGATAAGGTGCGCGGCCTCGAGATCAGCATTGTGACCTCTGCCCGGACCGATGAAGAGGGGCGCCGGCTGCTCGCGCTTCTCGGTATGCCGTTCGCCAAGTAGGGCGGACTGACGGAGGAAACATGGCGAAGAAAAGCATGATCGCCAAGGCGAACCGTGCGCCGAAGTTCTCGACGCGACAGGTCAACCGCTGCAAGGTCTGCGGCCGCAGCCGCGCCTACATGCGGAAGTTCGGCGTCTGCCGCATCTGCTTCCGCGAGATGGCCAACATGGGTCGTCTGCCGGGCGTCAAGAAGGCCAGCTGGTAGTCGAGGCAGGTGCGCGACAGCGCGCCTGATACGGTAAGCGACGGAGATAACATCGCATGAGCGTCAACGATCCCATCAGCGACATGCTGACCAGGATTCGCAACGCGGGAATGGCGCAGAAGCCTGACACCAGCATGCCCGCGACGAAGATCCTGGTAGCGATCGCGAAGATCCTGAAGGAAGAGGGTTACATCGAGGACTACAGCGTCATCGAGAAGCGCCCGCAGGACCAGCTGGTCATCAAGCTGAGCTACGGTCCGGACAAGCGTCACACGATCCGCGAGCTGAAGCGCGTCAGCAAGCCTGGCTTGCGCGTGTACGCCGGCAAGAACGAGATTCCGCGCGTCAAGAGCGGCCTCGGTATCGCGATCGTCAGCACCCCGGAAGGCGTTCTTTCCGGGTATGAAGCCCGCCGGCGTGGTGTTGGCGGCGAGGTGCTCTGCACCGTCTGGTAGGGACTGCGGGGCGCATGAGTGCCGCTGCACCACCTGATACCAACGAGGAACCATCATGTCGAGAATCGGAGTCAAGCCCATCCCCGTTCCCAGCGGCGTCACCGTTGACCTCCGCGCGGGTAATGCCGTGTCGGTCAAGGGGCCGAAGGGGCAGCTCGAGCAGAAGCTCTCGCCGCGCGTGACGATCGTCCAGGAGGACGGCGCCCTCCGCGTGACCCGCGACACCGAGGACCGTGAGGTCAAGGCTCTTCACGGCCTGACCCGCTCCCTGCTCAACAACATGGTCGTCGGCGTCACCGACGGCTACACCAAGACCCTCGAGATCCAGGGCGTCGGATACCGCGCCCAGATGCAGGGCAAGAACCTGGTCCTGAACGTCGGGTTCTCGCACCCGGTGAACCTCACGCCGCCCGAGGGCATCACCTATGCCGTCGAGGGCAACAACCGTGTGCTGGTGTCCGGCATCAACAAGCAGGTTGTGGGCGAGGAAGCAGCGCGAATTCGTGGCGTTCGTCCGCCCGAGCCATACAAGGGCAAGGGCATCCGCTACGCTGGCGAGTTTGTGCGTCGCAAGGCCGGTAAGGCTGGTAAGGCGAAGTAGTCAGCGAGCGGTGGTGACCGCCAGGCTCGCGGCATAAGGCGCTGAGCCGGCGGTACCCGGTTCGAACGGAGCATACAGATGAGGATCAAGTACAGAAAGGCACTGAGCCAGCGCAAGCGACGCCACGTTCGCGTGCGGGCGAAGGTGCAGGGAACGGCCGGGCGGCCACGATTGAACGTGTTCCGCTCCAACGCCCACATCTACTGCCAGGTGATCGATGACGCCCAGGGGCGCACCCTTGTGGCCGCCAGTGACCTCGAGACTGAGGTTCAGGAGCGCGCCGGTGAAGGCGCCCCGAAGGCTGCGCGTGCCAAGGCCGTCGGCGAAATCATCGCCGAGCGGGCCAAGGCTGCGGGCATCGATACCGTGGTCTTCGATCGCGGCGGATTCCTGTACCACGGCCGCGTGAAGGCTGTGGCGGACGGAGCGCGCGAAGCCGGCCTGCAGTTCTAGGCCACACGCTTTCCGGTGCGCGAGGCATGAGGCCAAGTGCCGGAAGATCGGGAGTAACGCATGGATCGTAATCGGGAAGACCGCTCGTCACGCCGTCGCAACGACGATGAGCAGGTGAACGAGCTCGAGGAGCGGTTGGTTCGAATTAACCGCTCGTCCAAGACACACAAGGGTGGCCGCACCTTCGCCTTCGGCAGCATCGTTGTCGTCGGTGACGGCAAGGGTCGCGTCGGCGTGGGGCTTGGCAAGGCCGGCGAAGTGCCGGACAGCATCCGCAAGGGCTCGGACAAGGCCAAGCGATCGATGATCACCGTCCCGCTGGACGGCGGCACGATCCCGCACGAGGTCGAGGCCACCTTCGGTGCCTCGCGCGTGCTGCTGAAGCCGGCGTCGCCGGGTACCGGTGTGATCGCCGGTGGTGCCGTTCGCGCCGTGGTCGAGGTTGCGGGTATCCGCGACATCCTGACCAAGTCACTTGGCAACAACAATCCGGTGAACGTGGTCCGCGCGACCATGATGGCGCTGGAAGAGCTTGAATCCGAGGACGTCGTGGCTCGCCGCCGCGGTCGTGCCGGCAAGCAGCTGCGCAAGCCGTTCGCGCATGGCGGTCAGTCCACTGACTTCTCCGCCGTGAAGCGTCGCCAGCCGGAACCGCTGACGCCGCCGCAGGAGCGCGGTCAGCGCCGTGGTGGTGGTCGTGGCCAGCAGGGCCAGGGCGGCCGTGGTCGTGGAGGCCAGCGTCAGCCGGCCCAGAGGAGCTCGTAATCATGACGGATACGCAGGCGGCCCCGAAGGGCCAGTTGCGGATCACGCTGGTGCGCAGCACCATCGGGCGTCCCGGTGACCAGGAGCGGTCCGTCCGCTCGCTCGGTCTCCGCAAGGTCAACCACAGTGTTGTCCGGGAGGATACCCCCTCGATCCGCGGAATCGTGAATAAGATCAGTCACCTGGTCACGGTCGAAGAGATTTCGGGCGAGTAGTCCGTCACCCTCTTCGGTGACAGGAAGGTTGGAACGACGATGCCAATGAAAATTGATGACTTGCGACCCGATGAGGGCGCAAGGACCAGCAAGCGGCGCCTTGGTCGCGGCCACGGTAGTGGTCGTGGCAAGACGGCCGGACGCGGTACCAAGGGCCAGAATGCCCGCTCCGGCGGTGGCGTTCGACCCGGGTTCGAGGGCGGCCAGCTCCCGATCCAGCAGCGTATGCCGTACAAGCGTGGCTTCACCAATGTGTGGGCGACGCCGTGGGAGACCGTCAACGTCGGTCGCCTGACCGAGCTCGAGGTCGACGGCCCGATCACGCCTGAGGTCCTCGCTGAGGCTGGGCTGATCCGCAGCGACCGCTTCCCGGTGAAGATCCTCGGCAATGGCGAGGTCACCGGTGCGTTGCACGTGAAGGCGCAGGCCTTCTCGAAGTCGGCGCGCGAGATGATCGAGCAGGCTGGCGGCACGGTCGAGGTGCTCGAGCGCACCGACAAGTGGACGCAGGCCCGCCCGCGCACGCGCCGGCTTCCGATCAATCGCGAGCTCAAGCAGATGCGTGTCGGCAAGGTCGGTGGTCCGTCTCGCCGTGAAGCTCTCGCCCAGCTCGCGGAGCGTGAGGGCAAGAAGGAGGCCTAGGCATGCTCCAGGCCGTTTTCAACGCCTTCAAGATTCCCGACATTCGTCGGAAAATCCTGTTTACCCTGGCGATGCTGGTGATCTTTCGAATGATCGCCAGCGTCCCGGTTCCCGGCGTCGACCGGGAGGGGATCCGGGCCTACATCGAGACGAACCAGCTGCTCGGCATGCTGAACCTCTTCTCTGGTGGCGGCCTCAACAACTTCTCGATCGTTGCGCTTGGCGTGTATCCCTATATCACCGCCACCATCATCATGCAGCTCATGACGCCGATCATTCCCCGGCTGAACGAGCTGTCGATGGAAGGGCAGCAGGGACGTAACGTCATCGACCGGTACACGCACTACCTGACCGTTCCCCTGGCGATGCTCCAGGGCTATGGCCAGATGCTGCTGTTCTCGAGCGATGCGTCCGGCAATCTCATCCAGGACTTCGGCCTCTTCGATGCCGATACGTTCCTCCCCACGATTGCCATCCTGGCCACCTTGACAGCCGGCACGATGTTGCTGGTCTGGATCGGTGAGCTGATTACCGAGAACGGCATTGGAAACGGCATCTCGATCATCATCTTCGGCGGAATCGTCGCCTCGCTGCCTGGCGCAGTGTGGGGGCTGGTGTCCGGCGGAACAGTCGCGCAGAACGTCTTCGGCACGATCCTGTTCCTGCTCATCGGCCTGATCACCATCGTCGGTATCGTCCTCATCAACGAGGGCCAGCGCCGGATCCCGGTGCATCACGCCAAGCGCGTACGCGCCGGTCGCCAGTATGGTGGCAACACGACGAACATCCCGTTGAAGGTCAACAGCGCGGGCATGATCCCGCTGATCTTCGCGGTCAGCATCATGGTGTTCCCGGGCATGATTGCGAACTTCCTGTCCGGCTCTGATACCGGTTGGGTTCGTGACCTGGCGTTCAACATCAGCCGATGGCTGGCGCCGGATACCGTCGTCTACAACATCGTGTACTTCCTGATGGTGATCGGTTTCACCTTCTTCTACACGATGGTGGTGTTCCAGCAGCAGCGCATTCCAGAGTCGCTGCAGCGACAGGGTGCCTTCATTCCCGGCATCCGTCCCGGGCGGATGACGGCGGAGTACCTGCAAAAGGTGCTCTCCCGCATCACGGTCGTGGGCGCGTTGTTCCTCGGTATCGTGGCGGTGCTCCCGTTCATCGCGAGCCGGATCACGGGCGTTGACAACCTGCTGCTCAGCGCGACATCGCTACTGATCGTCGTCGGCGTCGCAATCGACACGATGCGCCAGCTCGAATCGCAGCTGATGATGCGGAACTACGAAGGATTCATTCGATAGCACGTGGATCGGCAGGGCGCGAATCGCACCCTGCCGATCTCTGCTCCCGAACGGGGAGGTCCGGTAGTGTATGTGATTCTGATGGGCGCCCAGGGGTCAGGCAAAGGAACCCAGGCGTCGACGATTGGTCCCGAGTTGAAGCTGGTGAAGGTCGCCACCGGCGACCTTTTCCGTTCTGCCATCGCCCAGGGTTCCGAGCTGGGTCTTCAGGTGCAGTCGATCCTGGAGTCCGGGAACCTCGTGCCGGACGAGCTGACCAACGCCATCGTCCAGGTGAAGCTGGCCCAGATCGCGGCGCAGAAGAACCAGGGCGAGGACGTTGCGGGCGCGCTCTTCGACGGCTTCCCGCGCACCGAGCCGCAGGCACGGGCGCTGGATGACATCCTGGCCGAGCAGGGTGAGCAGCTCACCGCGGTCGTCGAAATCGATGTCCCGCGCGAGAAGTTGATCGCGCGACTGGCCGGCAGGCGGACCTGCGAGTCCTGCGGCGCTGTCTACCATGTCGAGGCCGATCCGCCGAAGGTTGACGGCATTTGCGACAAGTGTGGCGGCAAGTTGGTCCAGCGCGAGGACGATACGCCTGAGGCGATCTCCCGGCGACTGGAAATCTACGACGAACAGACGCGGCCGTTGCTCCGCTACTACGCGGACAAGGGCATCCTTGAAACGGTGAATGGTGATCAGGAAATCGGGAAGGTCACGCAGGATATTCTCGCGGCCATCCGTAAAAACGCCTAGGAAGACACGGCCAGCTATGCCAATCTCGATCAAGAACGACAAGGACATCGCGAAGATGCAGGAGGCGGGGCACGTCGTGTCCGTCTGCCACCAGCGGGTGGAGCCAGCTGTCAAGCCGGGCGTCACCACCGGCGAGCTCGACGCGATCGTTGTCGATACCCTGAAAGAGTTCGGGGCGCTGGCAAACTTCCTCGGGTATAACGGTTTCCCCAGCTCGATTTGCGCGTCCGTGAACGAAGAGATCGTTCATGGATTCCCCGGGAAGCGGGTGCTGCAGGAGGGCGATATCGTATCGCTCGACTTCGGCGCGATCGTCGACGGATGGCATGCTGACTCTGCATGGACCTACCCGGTCGGCGACATCTCCGACGAGGCCCGACAGTTGCTTCGGGACACGGAGGAGGCGCTCTGGGAAGGCGTTCGTGCCGCGAAGGCGGGCAACCGGCTCGGCGAGATCGGGCACGCGATCGAAGCGTTCGCGGCGCCGCGCGGATACGGCATCGTGAAGGGCTATGGCGGGCACGGAATCGGCCGGCGACTCCACGAAGATCCCCACGTGCCGAACTATGGTGACCGGAATTGGGGGCCGCGGCTTCTCAAGGGCATGACGCTCTGCATCGAGCCGATGCTCAATCTGGGAACCGAGGAGACGCGGGTGCTGGATGACGACTGGACCGTGGTGACCGCGGACGGATCGCTCTCGGCGCACTTCGAGTTCACGGTCGCGATTACGGACGACGAGCCGCTGATCTTGACACCTCGCCTTGCGACAGTGGTAGAATAACTCTTCGTGACGCATGCCTTCGGGCATGTGCTGTCGGTGTGTGCGCACTCACAGGTGCATTCGCCGTCCGGCGCGGGATGACTGTCCAAGTCGTCCGGGAACGGTCTTGCTGACACTCGATTCCTGGCTCTCGCGCGACACACGAAGAGTACACCCGGTAATGAGCCGGGCATGGTATCGAGGAGTAAGACGCTCATGAAGGTATCGGCATCGGTTTCGAAGCGATGCGAGCGCTGCCGCATCATTCGCCGCAAGGGCATCGTGCGTGTGATCTGCACGAACCCGCGGCACAAGCAGCGCCAGGGTTAATGGTAGAGGCGGTCCGGAGTACCAGCTCCTGCTGGGTTTGATATCGGATCGCAAATGGTCGAGAGGTAAGCATGGCGAGAATCTCAGGTGTCGACCTGCCCCGCGAGAAGCGCGTGGAAGTCGGGCTGACCTATATCTATGGCATCGGCCTTCACACGAGCCAGAAGATCCTCGAGCAAACTGGCGTGAACCCGGATACCCGGGTCCGCGACCTGACGGACGAGGAAGCTAACCGGCTCCGTGAAGTGATCGATCGCGACTATCGCGTCGAGGGTGACCTCCGTCGCGAGGTCTCGATGAACATCAAGCGACTGATGGACATCGGCTCCTACCGGGGCCTGCGCCATCGTCGCGGCCTTCCGCTGCGTGGCCAGCGCACGCGCACCAATGCGCGCACGCGCCGTGGTCCGAAGCGGGCTATTGGTGGACGCAAGAAGTAGTGTGCCGGTCCGCGTCGGGTGGAGATGGGCTGTGCCCCGTCGATGATCTCCGGCGTGAACCGATTGAATGTGACTCTTTTTTCTCCGTGGAGGCAATGATCCGGTATGTCTGAACGACGCCGAGGTGGTGCGAGCAGAAGCGCAGGTCGTATTCGACGACGTGATCGAAAGAATATCCCTCGAGGGAAGGCGTTCATCCGGGCGACCTTCAACAACACCATCGTTACACTGACAGACCCGAACGGGAACGTCATCGCCTGGTCGAGCGCGGGCGCGAACGGCTTCAAGGGCTCCCGCAAGAGCACCCCGTTCGCTGCGCAGATGACGGCCGAGGCGGCTGCCCGCCGTGCCCAGGAGCACGGTCTGCGACAGGTGGATGTCTACGTCAAGGGGCCGGGTTCCGGCCGTGAGATGGCCATCCGCTCGCTGCAGGCAAGCGGTGTCCAGGTGGTCTCGATCACCGACACCACGCCGATCCCGCACAACGGATGTCGCCCGCCCAAGCGCCGGCGCGTGTAGTTCGAACGACGAGATACACGATCTGTTGGACGACCAGCCGCCTGCCCGACAGGCAGACGAGTTGGACGCACCAGACCACTGGCCAGGGCCGGTACGACGGTGACGCGAGGAGGCGATGACGCTTGTTGCAGCAACCCGAATTCACAATCAAGACCGTCGAGACGGGGCGCAACTACGCACGCTACCAGGTCGAGCCCCTGGAGCCAGGGTACGGCACAACGCTGGGTAATAGCCTGCGCCGCATTCTGCTCCGGTCGCTTGAAGGCTGCGCGGTGTCGCGCATCCGAATCGACAACGTATGGCACGAGTTCGCGACGATCCCGGGTGTCCGGGAGGATGTCACCGAGATCGTGCTCAACCTGAAGGCCGTTCGCCTGCGCCGGGTTACCGAGCTGCATGGCGATGCGCGTGCCCACCTCTATGCCCGTGGCGATGGCGACGGCGAGCGAGTGGTGACGGCGGCCGACATCGAGTGGCCGGTCGAGGTCGACCTGGTCAACCCTGACCAGCCGATCGCGACGCTGAGCGGTGCCGATGCGGTGATCGACATGGATCTCTGGATCAGCCGCGACCGTGGTTACCGCCCGGCCGAGGCCCAGGAAACCGTCGCGCTCGGGGAGATCCCGATCGACGCGATCTACACCCCGATTGTCCGCGTCAACTACGTGATCGAGCAGACGCGCGTTGGCTCCGAAGTCGACTATGACCGCCTGATCCTCGAGATCCTGACGGATGGCACGATCGATCCGGATGATGCGCTGTCGCAGTCGGCGCAGATCCTGATGGACCATGCCCGCGTCTTCGCGGACTTCACCCATCCGGAGCCGGAGATTGCGGCGAACTCGTTCATCTCCGAGGAAGTCCAGAACAAGCCGCTGGCTGAGCTGGGGCTTTCTCCGCGCGTGCTCAACGCGCTCCGCAGCAAGCAGATCGACAAGGTTGGCCAGGTGCTGACCATGGATCCCGATCAGCTGCTGTCGATCCGGAACTTTGGACCGCGCTCGCTGACGGAGCTTCGCGAGAAGCTGGCCGAGTATGGCTACCTGCCGGAGGCCCAGGCCGACGGTGCGGCGGGCGAGGAAGAAGCAGTTGATTTCGCGGACGCAATCGGCGAGACGGCCGGCGCCGCGAGCGATGAGGAAACAAACTCATGAGGCACAGGAAGGCTGGCCGCAAGTTCGGCCGCAACCCATCCCAGCGCAAGGCGCTGCTGCGCCAGCTGGCGATCTCGCTGATCCTGAACGAGCGCATCGTGACGACCGAGGCGAAGGCCAAGGAGCTGCGAAGCGTTGTCGAGAAGCTCGTCACGATCGCGCGTGAGGATTCCACCCACACGCGCAACATCGTCAAGTCGCGTCTCGATCACCAGAAGTCGATCGACCGCCTCTTCGGCGAGGTTGCCCCGCGCTTTGTGGACCAGAACGGTGGATACACCCGTATCGCCAAGCTCGGCCCCCGCAAGGGCGACGCCGCGCCGATGGTCCTGATCGAGTTCGTTGACTAGTTCGGACGGGGCTGCGTCGCGCGGGCGACGCGGCCCGTCCTTCGTTCCTGGACACAGCTGTTTCGATGCCCGGCACCCTGAAGCTCACGCTCGCGTACGACGGAACCGGCTTTAGGGGATCGCAGCGACAACGAAATGGGAGAAGCGTTCAGGAAGAGCTGGAGAGGGCACTTTCCGGGCTCTATGGCCGGCAGGCACGAGTTGTGCTGGCCGGACGGACAGACTCCGGTGTTCACGCGGTTGGCCAGGTGGCCAGCGTCGAGGATGATCGCCCGGGGATGTCCGGTGAGCGAGTGATCCGCGCGATCAATGCTCGCCTCGATGACGATCTGGCGGTCGTCCGATGCGAGCGGCGTGACGCCGGATTCCATGCTCGATTCGATGCGACGTGGCGGGAATACCGCTACCGCATCTGGTGGGGAACTCCACAACCGCTGCAGCGTTATCGCGCATGGCAGCGGGGACCCGCACTCGACCTGGCGGCTATGGCTGCCGGGGCTGCGCTCCTGAAGGGGCCAACCGACCTCGCATCCTTCGCCGGAAACGGTATGGGGGTGGCAGGCGGGACACCCTCAGGGCGGCGCGGAACGGTGCGGACGATCCATCACTGCTCGATCCGTCCGGTCGATGCGTGGTGGGGGAGCGCTCCGAACGCGGGAGAAGGAGCCGAGCTCCGGATCATCGCGGACGGATTCCTGCCGCAAGCAGTGCGTACGATTACAAGCGCATTAGTTGAAATCGGACGAGGACGGCGGTCGCCGGAATGGTTGGGACACCTGATCGAAGCAGGTGACCGCCGGATGGGACCGCAAACAGCGCCGCCACACGGGTTGATACTCTGGCGAGTGGGTTACGGAGACGACGTCCCGGACCCTGACCCATCAGGCGAGCAAGCGGAAGGGGATGGCCTCTTCCGACCTAACGGTTAAGGGAGCAAGAACGTGGATCGCAAGACCTACTCTGCCAAGGCTGGCGATGTCCAGCGCAAGTGGTACCTGGTGGATGCCGAGGGACAGACCCTTGGCCGCCTGGCCACGACGATCGCGGCAACGCTGCGCGGCAAGCACAAGCCGATGTACACGCCGCATGTCGACACGGGTGACTTTGTGGTCGTGATCAACGCCGACAAGGTGAAGGTTACGGGCAACAAGGAAGTCCAGAAGTTCTACTACCGTCACTCGGATTATCCGGGTGGCCTCAAGACGACCTCACTGAAGGAAATGCGGGCTCGCCATCCCGAGCGGATCATCGAGAACGCCGTCCGCGGGATGCTTCCGGGCAGCTCGCTTGGCCGCAACCAGTTCAAGAAGCTGAAGGTGTATGCGGGTACGAACCATCCGCATGCCGCCCAGAACCCGACTCCGCTTGAACTCGACAAGTCGGCGTCGCGCGCCTGATCGCGAGGTAAGGAGCAACGATGAGCGAATCAACGCAGGCCAACAAGGGCCAGTACTACTACGGCGTCGGCCGCCGCAAGACGTCGGTCGCGCGCGTTCGCCTGTACCCGGGATCGGGTCAGGTGACGGTGAATGGCAAGACGGCAGCCGAGTACTTCGGTGGTCGTGGCCTGAACCAGACCCTGCTGATGGCGCCGCTTCGCGCCACGGCGACCACTGAGAAGTTCGATGTCGTCGCCTCGGTTGTGGGTGGCGGTGTCTCCGGCCAGGTCGGCGCGGTCCGCCACGGCATCGCCCGTGCCCTGACCCGCTTCGACGAGGAGCTTCGCCCGACGCTGAAGAGCGCCGGCATGCTGACGCGTGACGCCCGCATGAAGGAGCGCAAGAAGGTTGGCCTCAAGCGCGCCCGCAAGGCGCCGCAGTACACGAAGCGCTAGAGACCCCTTCGTCTCGCGATTCGATGTCGCAGGAGACCATCGCGAATCCCGGATCCATCCGGGATCGTGGTGGTCTTTTGTGTTTCTGGCAGGTGACATGACAGCGATGTTCAGGGGAGAAACCTATCTCACGACGCCGAGGATCGTATTGCGACGATTCACCACCGATGATGCCCTGGCCCTGTACGAGCTGGATGGCGATCCAGAGGTCATGCGATACATCAGCCGCACCCAGACACCACTTGCCCATATCCGTGACGTAGTGCTGCCCGGCATTATCCGTCGCTACGAAGAGTTCCCCGGGTTCGGTATGTGGGCCGCGCACGATCGGGAGACCGGAGAGTTTATCGGCTGGTTCGAGCTGTCGGTGCGGACCTCGTCAGAGCGGCGCCGTCCCGAGTTGGGGTATCGCCTCGCGCGTACGGTGTGGGGCAGGGGACTGGCCACCGAGGGGAGCACCGCGCTGATCGAGAAGGCGTTTCGCGACCTGGAGGTGGACGCCGTCTTCGCGCAGACCATGGCAGTCAACGCCGCCTCGCGACGCGTCATGGAGAAGGTCGGCATGTGTCATGTGCGAACATTCCATCTGGAGTTCGACGATCCCCTCCCGGGAACAGAGCAAGGGGAGGTCGAGTATGAGATCACTCGCGATGAATGGCTTGCACATCGACGGGACGAAGGGCAGAAGGGCTGACGGTTGTTCGGACGATTGAAAGGGCGCAGTAAACAGGTTGGCCCAATCCGGAGATGGATCCGAAGGACAGTGCGCACGTTGCTCGTTCTGTTGGTGATAGTCGGCCTGGTCGGATGGTGGGTCGTGCTCCGAATCGTCGAGGAGGACCACTGGCCTCCCCCGGCCGACGCCGTGACCGCAGACCAGGCGCAGGGCGTGACCGAAGAGTTCGCCAGGCTGGACAACCCCAAGCGGGATGACATCGCGATCCCGTACGCGCCGACGACGGCGTCCAGCGTTGACCTGTACATCGAAGGCGATAACTTCTTCCCGGAGATCCTTTCAGATATCGAGTCGGCCGACGACTCGATCCACATCATGATGTTCGGGTTCTACCCCGGCGAATGGGGAATGCGGATCGCAGACGCGATGATCGCGAAGAAGGCAGCCGGTCTCGATGTTCGGTTATCGGTCGATGGCTACGGCTCGAAGGTGTTTGGCGAGAACGAGGCGCTGTTCGACAAGTTGGTCGATGGTGGAATTGAGGTCGTTGTCAACGACATCTTCCCGTTGCAGAAAGACGGCGCGCTGCCAGACCGTGACTTTTCCCTCAGCCAGGATGAGGTAGGGCAGGCGGACCACCGCAAGATCCTGGTCATCGATGGAGAGATTGGCTGGATCGGCGGCGCCGGTTTCGAAGATCACTTTGCCACCGGTGCCTATCACGATGTCTTTATCCGCGTGCGAGGAGACATTGTGCGCCAGATGCAGGCCGTCTTCCTGACCAGCTTCCGGGCCTATGGCGGCGACCTGCCGGGTGAGGATGGCGCGCTCGCACGTTACTTCCCCGCGCCGTCACGCCGTGGCGACATCCCGGTGACGCTCGTGCAGAACATCCCGGGCGGTTTCCAGCCGGCCACCCAGGCGTCGCGAGAGGTGCTCGAGACCGCGAGCGGCCGGCTGGAGGTCATGAACCCGTACTTCACCGATCCCGGCATGATTGACCGCATCGTGGACGCTGCCGGGCGCGGGGTGGATGTCCGTATCCTGGTCTCTGAGCAGTCGAACAATGGGCCGGCCGATGCCGCGTTGAAGCATGAATACGGCCGGGTGCTGGACGCTGGTGTGGAGATCTGGGAGTACCCGGCGATCATGCATGCGAAGGTGACGATCGCAGACGATACGCTCGTGGTTGGCACCGTCAACTACGATGCATGGGCGCTGTACCGCAACCTCGAGATCGCCCTGATCTTCGAGGACGCGCAGCTCGCTGAGGAGGCCCGTCAGGTCTTTGTCGAGCCGGATATCGCTGTGTCCCGGCCCGGAGAGCCGCCTGACGGCATCGTCAAACGCGTCGAGGGGTGGATCTGGGACAAGCTGAGGTATTTCCTGTAGTCGGGTATGCCTGCACCGCCGGAGCGTGACTCCGGCGGTGCGATGGATCGTGCATCGTGACTACAACCCGGCCGCCGACCGGATCGCTTCTTCCACCGCCAACTCGGTAGCGATCGTCAGAGGCATGATGGCCATTCGATCGACCGGTCCCTCGTTAACCGTCGAAGCGAACGCAACATCGCCGTCCGCCAGCGTGTGGGATGGCCAGATCGTCCGGGCCAGTGCGTCGTGCGCCGCCACGCACATGCGCGTCAAGGTTCCATGGTCGCATCGGACATCTGTGATGATGGAGACCAG
>DATGPC010000297.1:0-4613 GCA_035305265.1 Thermomicrobiales bacterium
GAAGTGCAGCACACCGAGTACGGCACGGACATCATCCGCAACTTCCTCGTCAACGTGGCCGGATGCTCCACGAACTGGTCGGCGGAGTCGTTCATCGACGCCGCGATCAAGGACATCCGCGAGAAGGTCGGCGATGGCCGCGTGCTTCTCGGCCTCAGCGGCGGAGTGGATTCCTCGGTTGCGGCTGCCCTGATCCACCAGGCAATCGGCGACCAGCTCACGCCGGTCTTCGTCAACAACGGCTTGCTCCGGCAGGGTGAGGCCGATGCCGTTCGCGAAGCCTTCACGAACCACTTCAAGACTAACCTCGTCTACGTGGACGCCAGCGATCGTTTCCTCGAGAAGCTGAAGGGGGTCACTGACCCGGAGGAAAAGCGGAAGGTCATCGGCGAGACATTCATCCGCGTCTTCGAGGCCGAGGCCGAGAAGGCCGGGCCGTTCCAGTTCCTCGCCCAGGGCACGCTCTACCCGGACGTCATCGAGAGCGCGACCAGCAGCTCGAACTCGAAGACCGCCGTCAAGATCAAGACGCATCACAACGTCGGTGGCCTGCCGGAGGACATGGACTTCGAGCTTCTCGAGCCTTTCCGCCTTCTCTTCAAGGATGAAGTCCGCGCTGTCGGCCGCGTCCTTGGTGTCCCGGAAGAGATCGTCGAGCGCCAGCCCTTCCCCGGGCCTGGATTGGCCGTGCGCCTGCTCGGCGAAATCAACGACGAGGATCTCGACCTGCTCCGGAAGGCGGACGCCATCGTCCGCGAGGAGATCGAGGCCGCCGGGGAGAATGAGAACGTCTGGCAGTACTTCGCCGTCCTCCTGCCGGTGAACTCCACCGGCGTCATGGGCGACTACCGGACGTACGCGCGCGTGGTGGCCGTCCGCGCCATCGCCAGCCAGGACGCCATGACCGCCGACTGGGCGAAGCTGCCCTACGAGGTCCTTGGCCGCATCAGCAGCCGGATCGTCAATGAGGTCAACGGCATCAATCGCGTCGTCTACGACATCACGTCCAAGCCGCCCGCAACGATCGAGTGGGAGTAGCGGCGTGATCCTCGAGGTCGCGATGCTCGACGTGCGGCCGGGTCAGTAAGACGCATTCGAGGACGCCTTTGCGGAGGCGTCCTCGATCATCTCATCCATGCACGGCTATCTGGAGCATGATCTGCAACGATGCATCGAACGGCCTTCCCGCTACGTGCTGCTTGTCAGGTGGGAAACGCTGGAGGATCACACCGAAGGCTTCCGTGGCTCGCCGGAATACCAGCGCTGGAAAGCCCTGCTCCATCATTTCTACGACCCGTTTCCGACCGTGGAGCACTTCACACGGGTCCGGTAGCAGTGTCGTGGACCGCGCGGCTATCAACAGGCGCTTCGTCGCGATCTGTCATTCCGTAATCACGGACAACGCCCGCGACCCGGAGTCGGTAATCGCGAAAAATCCCGTTCCGGCCCGCATGCTGGGCCCCACGATGCTCCGACATCGAGCGCCAAGCGCGCACCGCATCCTCGTCCCGCCAGAACGAGAGCGACAGCACCTTGCCGGGGTTTGACAGGCTCTCGAACCGCTCGATGCTGATGAACCCGTCGATATCATCCAGCAGCGGCCGCAGCTCGGCGGCGATGTCGAGATACCGCTGACGCTGGCCTTCCGCGGGCCACACTTCGAAGATGACGGCGATCATCGCATGCCCTCCGTGGTGGTGACGTTCCGGAGATCAGGGATCCGTGCATTGCCTGACGGGTGATACCGGACCGCTCGCCCGATCTCATCCGGAACCAGCCCGGTATCCCGTGCGAACCGGACGATCTCGTGCGCGATCGTCATCGCGACCCTCTCACCCGGGCATTGGTGCAGGCCGGAGCCGAACCGGCAGTCATCTGCCGACCCACCGAGCACAGCGATGACCAGTTCCCCGGTGCGCACCGGCTGATCGCCAAGGGTGATATCCGAGACGGCCCACCTCCGCGTGTTCTGGACAGGCGCATCGGCGCGCAATACGTCGGCGAAGGCCCGCTCGATGTCGCCATCCCCATGTCGCGCAAGCGCGACGAGTGCGTTTCCGACCAACCCGGCAGTCGCATCGTGCGTCTGGAACAACAACCCGATGGTATTGGCGATCCTGTCTTCCTCGGACAACTCCGGGGTCGACCCTCCGGAAGCGAGTCTGTCACCGAACAGCCGCGCCAACTCCCGCACCGCTTCGTTGGCAGCGTCCGCATCGGCTCTGGATGCCCCGGGCGCCGCCGCCCGCACGAAGGCGGAGGTCCAACAAACCAGATCGCCCAACGTCTCTTCAGGGACGCCGAGCAGCATGCCAACGGTCATGACCGGGACCGCAAACTGCAAATCGTGCAGCGTGAGTGCGTTGCCGGGCCGGTGGAGCACCGTTCGCGTGGCATCGGCGGTCCGATCCGGCGTCATGGGCTCGAGCATCGCTTGCGCCGACTCCCTCCGTTCCCGATGCCGGTCACCATCCGACATCCGGGCGAACTTCGCGAAGATGTCACCGGCTGGCGTCCCTGCAAGGGATGGCGGCACCGGCGCATCAGGCGGTCGAACCGCAAGCTCCGGATGGGACAAAACGGATCGCACCGTAGCGGCATCGACGGCAATCCATGCCTCCAGGCCCCGGTCCCACAATAGCCCTGAACGATCTCCAATATGCTCGTAGATTTCATATGGACATGCGCGAACGACAGCTTCTACGACGTTTGCCTGACGGGACATCTCCTCGCTCCTGCTGTGCTTCGGATAAGTGCCTCCAGTGTGGCAAGCCGTCATCCATACGTCCAATACATAGAATCTAGACCATCCATGCATTAAGCTGATCAGTATGGAGATTATCGAGATCGAGGCATTCCTCGCGATTTCCGATACCGGATCCTTCACGAAGGCCGCCCGGCGCCTGCATATCTCGCAGCCAGCGATCAGCCGCCGGATCGACCTGCTTGAGATGGACCTCGGCGCTCCGCTCTTCCTCCGTGGCCGGTCCGGCGCGCGGCTCACCCCGGCAGGAGAGGCATTCCTCCCATTCGCGCGAACCATCATCGCAACCGTCCGTGACGGCATGAGCGCGGTGAAACAGGTAACGGAGGAGAACCGGGGCGACCTGCTCCTCGCCATCGTAGGCACCCTCGCCAGCACCAACCTGCTCGAGGCCATTCGCGACTTCCGCAGGGAGCACCGATCGATCCGCCTGCGTCTCCACACGGCGAACAGCAACGGCGTCAGCCAGCTTGTACGCACCGGTGAGGCCGATCTCGGACTGCGCTACTTCGCCGACGCGTCCGGTGGCCTGGAGAATCACGTGCTGGGTGAGGAATCGATCGTCCTCGTCCGCGCAGTGAACTCGACCCTGCTCCCCGACGGGCCGACAACCGCCGAGCAACTCTCGTCGGTTCCCTGGGTCGGGTTCCCGATTGGCTCCGGGTCGTCCGGTGAGCCGTTTGCGCGTGAGATCGAACGCACGCGTGTCCGCCTGGGCATCGAGATAGCCGAGCGGATCACCATCGACAGCCTCACCGCCCAGAAGCGGATGATCGAGGCGGATTTCGGTATCGGGATGCTTCCCGAAAGCTCTATCGTCGAAGAGCTACGCCTCGGAACACTGGAGATCGTGGAACTCCCTGATGCCAGGGCTCAGGCGCCGATCGTCCTCGTCTCGCGCAAGGATGGCTTTCGCTCCCGCGCCATGGAGACACTGATCAGCGTGCTGACCGGAAATCCCCCGGATATCCCGGCAACACAGGTATGATGTTTCGCAGCACGTGGCATATCCGACCTCGTTTGAGACAGGGCAGGACATCAGATGAAGCTCACCGATTTCGACGCACTCAGCTTTGATTGTTACGGAACCCTGATCGATTGGGAGCACGGTCTGCGGGGCGGCCTGATGAAGGTCGCCTCACTCTCGCCGAAGGCGCCAGACCTCGACACGCTCCTGGAGACTTACGCAGAGGCCGAGGCGGCCGCCGAGCGCGAGAACCCGGACATGCGCTATCCGGAGGTCATCTCCCGCAGCATCATCGCGACCGGGAAAGCACACGGCATCGATGTTCCCGAGGGGCTCGCGATGCAGATCGGCGCCTCTATCCCGGAATGGCCGGCCTTCCCCGATTCGGCGGAGGCGCTGCAGCGGCTGAAGCAGCGCTACAAGCTGATCATCCTCTCGAACGTCGACCGGCAATCCTTCGCCGGCAGCAACCGGCGGTTGGGAGTTGAGTTCGACGCGGTCCTGACCGCCGAGGACATCGGCTCCTACAAGCCTGACCCGCGCAACTTCGAGGCGCTGTTCGCGAAAGTCGACGAGATGGGCATCCCGCGCGAGAAGCTGCTGCACGTCGCCCAGAGCCTCTTCCACGACCATGTGCCGGCGAAGGCGGCGGGCATGACAACGGTCTGGATCGACCGCAGGGCCGGGCAGGAGGGTTCCGGGGCGACGCCGATCCCGGACAACGCCCCGGAGCCGGACTGGCGCTTCACATCCATGGCCGAGTTCGCCGACGCGGTCGAGGGCGCGGACTAACATCTTGTACAGGCTTTTCCTCTCGCCAAGCGACGCTGCAAGCCGTACCGCCGCACCTTGTGTGCGGCGTTCGGCGCCGGAGACAGGCTC
>DATGPC010000298.1:0-4263 GCA_035305265.1 Thermomicrobiales bacterium
TGGCGGAGCGTGTCGCGGCGGAGCAGTCAGGGTACAAGATCACCCGGCACCACACGCTGTTCGAGGGGATGTGCCCGGCCTGCATCGCAAAGGCCAAGGCAGAGGCTGCCTCTTCCAATTAATTCCGTGGACAGGCTCGCAAGGGCGAGCACTATATGCCGGTTGGGGGCGATGCCGCCCTGCGCCGGTGACGTTCAGTTTTTCATTGTGTCGGTGCTCATGCGTCGCATCGGGTGACGTGGCGGGCATCGGGAGGTCTTGAAGAGAAATCATGACGGACGCGAACAAGGTACCGATGCTCGAGATCGAGAATCTTCACGCATCGATCGAGGATACGGAAATCCTGCGTGGCGTGAACCTGACAGTGAACCAGGGCGAGATCCACGCGATCATGGGCCCGAACGGCTCCGGCAAGAGCACCCTGTCGAACGTTATCGCCGGCAATCCGGAATACGAAGTCACCGAGGGCTCTATCCGCTTCTTCGGCGAGGACATTCTCGAGCTGGAGCCGGACGAGCGCGCCCAGCTTGGCATCTTCCTGGCGTTCCAGTACCCGACGGTCATCCCGGGCGTCTCGATGGCGAACTTCCTCCGCATGGCGGTCACGAACGTGAAGAACGCCCGCGCCGAGAGGGCCGGCGGCGATGCCAAGCCGTTCACCCCGCGCGAGTTCCGCAAGCTCATGCGCGAGAAGATGGCCCTCCTCAAGATGGACGAGTCGTTCGCGACCCGCTACCTCAACGAGGGCTTCTCCGGCGGTGAGAAGAAGCGGGCCGAGATCCTGCAGCTCGCGCTGCTCGAGCCGTCGCTTGCCGTCCTTGACGAGACCGACTCCGGCCTCGACATCGATGCGCTGCGCGTCGTCTCCGAGGGCGTCAACAATCTGATGAACCCGGAGATGGGCATGATGCTCATCACCCACTACCAGCGCCTGCTCGATTACATCAAGCCGGATCATGTCCACATCATGATCCAGGGCCGCGTCGTCAAGAGCGGCGGTCCGGAGTTGGCGATCGAGCTTGAGGAGAAGGGCTACGAGAAGCTGCTCGATGAGTTCGCGCAGCCGGTCTAGTGCCTGTGGGCTGATTGCCGGTAGGGGGCGGCTTTATGCCGACCCGGCGGGCCGAGATGAAATCGGCCCCTACCAGGGAATAGCCGTTCCGAACCGAAACGTCGCCGCATGGGCCATCGTCCCGGGATGACGGCTCTTCAAGGAGAATTCAATGGTTGCGACGCCAAAGCCACAGCAGATCGACCTCGGTGAGTACAAGTACGGGTTCCGCGACGAAGAGGACTACGTCTTCAAGTCGGAGAAGGGCCTGAGCCGCGAGGTTGTCGAGAACATCTCGAAGATGAAGGGCGAGCCCGAGTGGATGCTCGAGTACCGCCTGAAGTCGCTCGATCACTGGAACAAGCGGCCGATGCCCAACTGGGGCTCGCCGGAGATCCACGAGATCGACTTCGACGACATCTACTACTACATCCGTCCTGCCGAGAAGATGGGCAAGACCTGGGATGAAGTGCCCGAGTACATCAAGGACACCTTTGAGAAGCTCGGGATCCCGGAAGCGGAGCGCAAGTTCCTCGCCGGTGTCGGCGCCCAGTACGAGTCCGAGGTCATCTACCACTCGCTGCGCGAGGACCTCGAGAAGCAGGGCGTGATCTTCCTTGACATGGACTCCGCGGTCAATGAGCACCCGGAGCTTGTCAAGCAGTACTTCGGAACGATCATCCCGTACAACGACAACAAGTTCGCGGCGCTGAACTCCGCGGTCTGGTCCGGCGGCTCGTTCATCTACGTGCCGGAGGGCGTCAAGGTCGAGGTGCCGCTGCAGGCCTACTTCCGCATCAACGCGGAGAACATGGGCCAGTTCGAGCGCACCCTCATCATCGCCGCGCCGGGCTCCTACGTGCACTACGTCGAGGGCTGCACGGCCCCGACCTACAGCACCGACAGCCTCCACTCGGCGGTGGTCGAGATCATCGTGCAGGAGGGCGCCCGCGTCCGCTACACGACGATCCAGAACTGGTCGAAGAACGTCTTCAACCTCGTCACCAAGCGCGCCGCCGCGTACAAGAACGCGACGATGGAGTGGGTCGATGGCAACCTTGGCTCCAAGGTGACCATGAAGTACCCGGCCGTCTACATGATGGAAGAGGGGGCGCGCGGTGAGGTTCTCTCCGTGGCCTTCTCCGGCGACGGCCAGCATCAGGACGCCGGCGCCAAGATGGTGCACGTTGCGCCGAACACCTCGTCGCAGATCACCTCCAAGTCGATCTCCAAGGGCACGGGCCGCTCGTCGTACCGTGGTCTCGTGAAGGTCCACAAGGGCGCCGAGAATGTGAAGAGCAACGTCATCTGTGACGCCCTCCTGCTCGACGAGACCTCCAAGACGGACACCTACCCGTACATGGAGATCGAGGAAGAGCGCGTGTCGATCGGGCACGAGGCGACCGTCTCCAAGGTGGCGGAAGAGCAGATCTTCTACCTGATGAGCCGCGGCCTGAGCGAGTCCGAAGCCATGAGCATGATTGTCAACGGCTTCATCGAGCCCATTGCCAAGGAGCTCCCGCTCGAATACGCGGTTGAGCTGAACCGTCTCATTCAGCTGGAGATGGAAGGTTCGGTCGGGTAGACCGGCGTAAAACCCACAGCGGCCCGCTGGCCGGATTCGTCCGGCCGGGCGGGTCGGTGTGACGAGGGAGTTATGGCTACGACAACTGTTGATACCAATTCAAGCACGGCCTACAGCCGTGAGGCGGTCGAAGCGCTTTCGCGCTCCCGCAATGAGCCGGAGTGGATGCTCCAGCGCCGCCTGGAGGCGTTCGACATCTGGGAATCGCTCCCGATGCCGTCCCGCCAGGATGAAGAGTGGCGCCGCACCGACCTTCGCCGCCTGAAGCTCGAGCGATTCAACCCAGCCGTCCAGTCCAACGGCAAGGTTGACTCCGTCGACGCGCTCGTTGGTGGCGCTGGTTCCGCCGAGCAGATGCAGTTCGGCGAGCCGGAGCAGCGCGCCGGTCTCTCGGTCGCGCGGGATTCCAGCACCGTCTTCCACGACGTCGACCCGTCGCTGGCCGATCAGGGCGTGATCTTCACGGATCTCGCGACGGCGGTCCAGCAGCACGGCGAGCTCGTCCAGAAGTACTTCATGACCGAGGCCGTCCCGGCGGACTTTGGCAAGTTCGAGGCGCTCCACGCCGCCATGTGGCAGACTGGCGCGTTCCTCTACGTGCCGAAGGGCGTCACCGTCTCGCTGCCGTTCCGGGCGTTCGCGCTCGCGCAGCAGCCGGGATCGGCGCTCTTCACGCACACACTGGTCGTCGTCGAGGAGGGCGCCGAGGCGTTCTTCGTCGATGCCTACCAGTCCGAGACGCAGGAGGAGCAGGCGTTCAACTCGGCCGTGGTCGAGCTGTTCGTCGCCGACGACGCAAAGCTTCGCTACGTCCAGGTCCAGGACTGGGGCCGCCACGTCTGGAACTTCATGACGCAGCGCGCCATCCTCGGCAAGGACTCGGAGCTGAAGTCGCTGGAGGTCACGCTGGGCTCGAAGTTCACCAAGAACTCGATCGGTTCGCACCTCCGTGGCGAGAACGGCCTGGCCGAGATGCTCGGCATCTACTTCGGTGACCAGGACCAGTTCTTCGACCACCACACGTGGCAGATCCACGAGTCGCCGTATGCGACCAGCGACCTCGAGTTCAAGGGTGCGCTGAAGGAAGGCGCGCGGTCCGTCTACTCCGGCCTGATCAAGGTCGAGGAAGGTGCGCAGAAGACCGACGCGTTCCAGCAGAACCGCAACCTGATCCTCGACCGCACGGCCCGCGCGGATTCGATCCCGAACCTGGAGATCGCCGCCAATGACGTCCGCTGCACGCACGGCGCGACCGTGGCGCAGGTCGAGCCGGAGCACATCTTCTACCTCCAGGCGCGCGGCATCCCGCGCTCCGAGGCGCAGAAGCTGGTTGTCGAGGGCTTCTTCCGCCCGGTGATCGACCGCATCCCGGTGGAGGAGATCCAGGACTTCCTCCAGGGCGCGATCGCCCGCAAGGTCGGCTACTAGCCCAAAATCGGGCGGGAGTACATCCCGCCCGTACGGCTGCCCCGCGTGGGCGGCTCGTCAATCGCCCGAGAGCCGCCCACCGTTCATCGTGACGAGGGGCGGCTGTACGGGTGCCGTTGTGGGCGCCCGAAGGCATGTGCCCCTATGGTTTCAACCTCCTTTACCACCCCGATCGACGCCGCGACGCTGAAGCAGGATT
>DATGPC010000299.1:0-7988 GCA_035305265.1 Thermomicrobiales bacterium
GAAACGCCTCTCGCATATTTCTCATCGCGACCGTATACTGTAGGTTAAGGTTCAGGTTCTAGATTGCCGTCCAGCCGGGAAATTATTCCCCCGTCCTGTGTCGCCCTCGTGCCGCAAACCGGTTAGCCCATAACGGCCAACCCGTTGCGGTCAAGCTCATGTACCCAAATCACGGCAAAACCGGTACTGTTGTGCTATCGGCAACGGAAGGGAAGACCTATGCGGACGCTCACACAGATCGAGCAGCGGAAAGCCGATCACCTGACCATCAACCTCGAGGAGGACGTCCAGGCGCGGACCCTCACCACCGGGTTCGAGCGGTACCGGTTCATGCACCAGGCGCTCCCGGAGCTGGATCTCGACGCCGTCGACGTGAGCACGACCTTCCTCGGGCACGAGCTCGGCGCCCCCTTCCTCATCTCGTCGATGACCGGCGGGATCGAGGATGGCTGGGTCATCAACCAGCGGCTTGCCCGCGCCGCCGAGGCGTTCGGATGCGCCATCGGGGTCGGCTCGCAGCGCGCCGCCCTCGAAGATCCCTCCCGCGCCGCATACTTCGATATGCGTGACGCTGCGCCGACCGTCCCCATCTACGCCAATATCGGTGCCGTCCAGTTGAATTACGGCTACGGCGTGGACGAGTGTCGCCGCGCCGTTGAGATGGTCGGCGCCAATGCCCTCATCCTGCACCTGAATCCGCTTCAGGAAGCGCTCCAGGCGGAAGGCAACCGGGACTTCTCGGGCCTGCTCGCGAAGATCGCCGAGGTCTGCCAGGCGCTAGAGGTCCCGGTCATCGTCAAGGAGATCGGCGCTGGCATCTCGCCGGATGTAGCCCGGCGGCTCGCCGACGCCGGTGTCGCCGCGATCGACGTCGCGGGAGCCGGCGGAACGTCGTGGAGCAAGGTCGAGGGGCACCGGGCGACGAGCTGGCTGCACCAGCGGCTGGGCTCGACGTTTGCCGAGTGGGGGATCCCGACGGCCACCAGCCTCTCCATGGCCCGGGCGGCCGCCCCGGACACGCCCATCATCGCCAGCGGTGGATTGGTGACCGGCGTCGATGCCGCCAAGGCGATTGCGCTCGGCGCCGACCTGGCAGGCTTCGCCGGCCCGATGCTCCGGGCCGCCGCGGTCAGCGAGGACGCCGTGTTCGAGCTGCTCGAGGCGCTCGTTCTCGAGCTGCGCCTGGCCATGTTCTGCGCGGGGGCTGCAAGCGTGCCCATCCTGAAGCAGGCATGGCTCGTATCTGGCGATGAAGCGGCGGGAGGCATGTTCCTGCGTATTCCGCCGGTCGATCGGCCTGTCCGTGACCGATTTCCGTCTTCAAGACTGAAGGGGTAGACGATGTGGCCCGTCGTTGATGATCTCGCCTTCCAGGCGGATTGGGACCAATGCGAGCAGATCGCCCGGCAACAGGGCCGGACGTTCTACTTCGCCAGCCGATGCCTGCCGAAGGCGCAACGGAGGGCCATTCTCGCGGCCTATGCCTATTGCCGGATCGCCGACGACATCGTCGATACGGCCGGCGAGCGCGGGATGGACCAGGCGATGGTCGACCTTGCGGAGTGGGAGGCGCAGATCGCCAACCCGACCCACCCGGTCGCCGTCGCGTTCGCCCTCGTTCGTGATGAATACGATATCCCGGTTCAGCCGGTTCACGACCTGATCCGCGGCATCCGGATGGACCTCACCATCACCTCCTACGCCACCTGGGATGACCTGCGCGAGTACTGCTATTACGTGGCCGGCACGGTCGGCCTCATCGTCGCGCCGATCCTCGGCTGCCGGAACCCGGAAGCGCTCGGCGATGCCGCGACGCTCGGGATCGCCATGCAGCTGACCAATATCCTGCGCGACGTGGGCGAGGACGCCGATCTCGGCCGGCTCTACCTGCCACTGGAGGATATCGAGGCGTTCGGGTGCACGCCGGAAGGAATCCTCGCCGGCCGCCCTGGCAAGGGCTTCTCCCGCCTGATGGCGTTCGAGATCTCCCGTGCCCGGGCGCTCTACGCGGAGGCCCATCGCGGTTTTTCCTCGCTGGATGCCTCCGGCCGATTCACCGCGCTGATGGCCAGCGACCTCTATTCCCGCATCCTGATCGCGATCGAGGAGAACAACTACGATGTCTTCGGCCAGCGCGCCCATTGCTCCACGACCCGGAAGCTCCTGGCCCTCCCTGTCATCTCCGCCCGCTTCATGCGTCTCTCGATCCCGGTCCAAATCGCCGGCTTCCTGCCCGGGTAGGATCGCGACAATGGACGGACAACGGGACCTGACGGCATGGGGGAAGCGGTGACCCAACGAATCGTGGTGATCGGGAGCGGATTCGGCGGGCTGGCGACGGCCGTCCGGCTGGCCGCTCGCGGGCATGATGTCACCCTCGTCGAGAAGCGCGACAAACCGGGCGGCCGCGCCTATGTCTACAAGCAGGACGGATTCACCTTCGACGGCGGCCCGACCGTCATCACCGCGCCGTGGATGATCAACGAGCTCTTCGAGCTCGCCGGCCGTGATCCCGCCGACTACGTGACGATGGTGCCGGTCGATCCCTTCTACCGGATCTTCTTTTCGGACGGTGGCCAGTTCGACTACGTCGGCGATCGCGAGCGGATGCTTTCGTCGATCCGCGAGTTCAGCGCTTTCCCGGAGGATGCCGCCGGCTACGAGCGGTTCATCGGCAAGACGGAGAAGATCTTCGCCAAGGGCTTTACCGAGCTGGCCGCGACGCCCTTCCTGAACGTCATGGATATGGTCCGCATCGTCCCGGACCTGCTCAAGCTGGAGAGCTACCGGTCCGTCTACGGCTTCGTCTCGCGCTTCGTGAAAGACGACCGGCTGCGGCAGGTGCTCTCGTTCCATCCGCTGCTGGTTGGCGGCAACCCGTTCCAGACGACCAGCATCTATACGTTGATCCACCACCTCGAACGCGAATGGGGCGTCTGGTTCGCCATGGGCGGCACCGGAGCCATCGTCGAGGGCCTTGTCTGCCTGTTCAGCGAGCTTGGCGGAAAACTGATGCTCGGGACCGGCGTCGACGAGATCCTGACCTCGGGCGGCAGGGCCACCGGCGTCCGGCTCGACGATGGACGCGATCTGCCAGCCGACGTGGTGGTTTGCAACGGTGATGTCGCGGCGTCCTACCAGAAGCTGCTGCCAAGGGCGAGCCGGAAGAAGTACACCGACCGCCGGCTGGCCCGGATGCGCTACTCGATGTCGCTGGTGGTGATCTATTTCGGCACCGATCGGCGCTATCGCGACGCTACGGACAACCGGCTGGTGCATCACAACATCATCCTCGGGCCGCGCTACAAGGAGCTGTTGGGCGACATCTTCACCCGCAAGACGCTCGCGGACGATTTCTCCCTCTACCTTCATATGCCGACGATCACGGACCCGTCGCTGGCGCCGGAGGGCGGCGAGGCGTTCTACGTGCTTGCGCCGGTGCCGCATCTCGGCGGCAAGATTGACTGGGCGCGGGAGGCGAAGCCGTATCGCGACAAGATCATGGGGTTCCTCGAGGAGCACTACTTGCCGGACCTTTCACGGCACCTCGTCAGCGAGCACATGATCGATCCCCGCCATTTCGAGGGCGTGCTCAGCAGCTACCTCGGGTCGGCCTTCTCGGTCGAGCCGGTGCTGACGCAGTCGGCATGGTTCCGGCCGCACAACCGGTCGGAGGAGCTGCCGAACCTCTACTTCGTCGGGGCGGGAACGCATCCGGGCGCGGGTCTGCCGGGTGTGCTCAGCTCCGCGAAGATCGCCGATGATCTCATCGCCGAGAGCGCGCCGGCGGGAGCGCAGTCATGATGGGCCGGCTCCTCGCATTCGTCCTCTTCTGCGTACAGGGTGCCTTCGCGGTGCGGGTCTTCTCGCGCATGGCGTCCAGCGCGAAGGGCGGCGTGCGGGTCGAGCGGGCGGACCATCAGCCCGGAGAGAACCTCGTCACCATCCTGATCCCGGTGCTCAACGAGGCCGCACGCCTGGCCCCATGCCTGGATGGCGCGGTGGCGCAGGGGCCGGAGGTAGCGGAGATCCTCGTCATCGACGGCGGCTCGACCGACGGTACGCAGGACCTCGTGCGGCGCCACGCCGAGCGGGATGAGCGCGTGCGCCTCATCGACGCCTCGCCGGTGCCGGAGGACGTCAACGGCAAGGCACACGGCCTCCAGGCCGGGCTGGAGGCGCGCGAGGTACATACCGAATGGGTCCTGACGCTGGACGCCGATGTCCGGCCCGAGCCGTCGCTGGCACGGTCGCTGCTGGCCCATGCGAAACGGACGGAAGTCGACGCCTTCAGCATCGCAACGTTGCAACGACTCTCCGGCGCGGCGGAGGGTCTGGTCCATCCGTCGCTTTTGGCGACGCTGGTCTACCGGTTCGGGCTCCCCGGGCAGGCGACCACGGACCCGGCCATGATCCAGGCGAACGGGCAGTGTTTCTTCACCCGGTCGACATTGCTCGACGATGTCGGCGGATTCACCGGAGCGATGCGATCCGCGAACGAGGACGTTACCCTTGCCCGGACCATCGCCTCACGCGGCCATGCGGTCGGTTTCTATGAGAGCGACCGGCTCGTCGCCGTCGAGATGTACTCGGGATCGCGAGAGGCGTGGGAAAACTGGACGCGGTCGCTGCCGATGCAGGACCGGTTCGTGCCGGATGCAACCCCCCGGTTGCTGGAGGTCGCGCTGGTCCAGGCGCTCCCGCCGTGGATCGCGGCCATATCCTGGCGCACATTGGGGCGAAAACACCCACTTGCGCTGCTCAATATTGGCCTTGTCGCGGCCCGGGTCGGGACGCTCACCGGCATGGCACGGGCATACGAGACGAGGCCACGGACATACTGGCTTTCACAGCTTCTTGATGTGCCGGCGGTCATCCGCATCTGGATCATGGCACGACGCCGAATCCACCGCTGGCGGGGTCGGACGATCGATACAGGGAGAACGACATGACGAACGGAACTCGCCGATGGCTCCCGTGGGGCCTGTTGATCGCCCATCTGGGAGCGATGGTGTTCGGGCTGATCGGCATGCTGGTCATGCTCCCGAATCCGCACCTCTGGAACGAGGATCCGCTGGCGCGGGACATTTTCACCTGGTCGATGGATCATGCCGGCGCGACCCATATCGTTCTCGGCGCGGCCGCCATGTTCGTCGCCGGATGCTTCCTTATCGGCTGGGCGAAGACGACGATCTTCTTCGTCGTCTCGTGCGCGCTCTCGCTGACGTCCGAGCTGCTCGGCACGACCATGGGGTTCCCCTTCGGCAACTACGAGTACACCGATTTCCTCGGGTACAAGGTCCTCGGGCATGTCCCCTACTCCATTCCGCTCTCCTGGTTCTACGTTGGGTTCGCGGGATACCTGATCGGGACGACGCTCGCCCACCGTCTGCGCCTCCCCTCGCCGTCCGTCATGGCAGTGTTGCTGGGCGTCTGGTTCCTGACCGTCTGGGATCTCGTCCTCGACCCGGCCATGGCGCACGAGTCACTGCGGATCCAGTTCTGGATCTGGGACGAGACGGGGCCGTATTTCGGAATGCCGATCAAGAATTTCGTCGGCTGGGCGTTCACGGGCCTCCTCTTCATGGCCCTGAGCCGGTTGCTCTGGCGACGTGATGTCGTCCTTCCGCCGTCATCGCTCACGATCCCGTTCATCATCTATGCCGCGAACCTGATCTTCGCGATGGTCCTCAGCGGCGCGGTCGATCTCTGGACACCGATCATCGTCTCGGCGCTGCTCGGCATGATCCCGGCCGCGCTTACGCTCTATCGCGGATCGTCGGATCCCGCTGGAGAGCCGCAACTTGCCAGAAATGCCTGATTTTGCATGGCGGTTCCTGCGGGCTGCTGGCGGCCGCGTCGCCGCGCGCAACCTCGACCTGACGATCGAGGGGCAGGACCGGATCCCTACAAGGGGACCGGTCCTGCTCGCCGCGCGTCATTTTCATCATCTGTACGATGGCTGCGTCATCCTTACGTCAATCCCCCGCCCGGTCCACATCCTTGTCGGGCTCGACTGGGTCAGTAACCCGATGATCGGACGGGTGATGCGGTTCGCCTGCCGCTCGGCCCGCTGGCCGGTCGTCGCCCGGCCGGGTGCGCACTCGGGCGTCACGGCGCGGGATGCCGCGATCGCGTTCCGGCAGGCGGCAAACGACAGCCTCGATCTCTTCCGGGAAGGACGCATCCTGCTCGTTTTCCCCGAGGGGTACCCGAATATCGACCCGTCCTACACGCCAAAGCGCGATGAGAGCGAGTTCCTGCCGTTCCAGCAGGGGTACCTGCGGCTGGTGAAACTCGCGGCGCGTGAAGTGATGGAGGTACCGGTCGTGCCGGTTGGCCTCGAGTACCAGCGGGGTGATGGCGACCGATGGCAGGTCACTCTCCGGTTCGGGGATCCGGTAACAGTTGACGACGCGGACGCGGCGCGGGACATTGAGCATCAGGTACGCGCGCTGTCCGGCGCGCCACGATGATGCAGCCTGGAGTCCCGAACGATGTCACAGCGCCCTGACCAACTCCCCGTTTCATACTGGCATGCGACGTTCCCGCCGCCAGTGCCTGAAGAGTCCCTCCCCGCCGGAACGGATGTCGCCGTCATCGGCGGCGGGATGCTCGGCGTCTGGACCGCCTATTGGCTGGCGCGCCAGGGCGTCGATGTCACGCTGATCGAGCGCGAGGTCATCAGCTGGGGCGCGACCGGCCGCAATGGCGGCTTCCTCACCGGCGGCGGTGCCCTCTCCTACCGCAGCGCGATCGACTCGTTTGGCCGGGACGCCGCCCGCGCGATCTGGACCGTCTCTGCAGACGGGCGGGCACTGGCACAGGACGTCATCGGTCGCGAGGAGATCGACTGCGATTTCCGGATGCCGGGCATCATGTCCCTCGCTCTGTCCGAGGCCGACCTCGATCGCAAGCGCTCGAATGTCGCGCTCCTGCATGAGGACGGCTTCACGGCGGAGCTGCTCGATCGCGAAGATGTGCAGGATGTCGTCCGGACGCCATTGGGTGAAGAGATCGCCGGCGGCGTCCTCGCGCCGGACGGTGGGTTGCTTCACTCCGGTCGTTACCTCGCCGGGCTGGCAGCCGCCGCGAAGCGTCATGGCGCGCGCATCTGCCAGGCAGACGTGACGGAAATCACATCGACCGGGAGCGGAGCGACGGTATCGACCGCCTCCGGGGACGTCGAGGCGCAGCGCGTGGTTATCGCGGTCAACGCGTGGACCGACACGCTGGTACCGGGTCTGGCCGGCCGGATCGTGCCGGTACGCGGCCAGATCCTCGCCTACGAACCCGTCGAGCCGGTCTTCGAAACAGGTGTTGGCGCCGATATCACCCCGACCGGCGAATACTGGCAGCAGGCAACGGATGGCTCCATCGTCATCGGCGGGTGTCGTGCCGACGCGCCGAACGGGGATGTCGATGTGCGAGAGATGCGGCCGACCCCGGACGTGACGGCGAAGATCGAAGGGGTCATCCCCAGGCTCTTCCCGGATCTGGCTGGGCTGCGTGTCGCGCGTCGCTGGGCGGGACTGATGGCGTTCACGTCGGACTACGTGCCTGTCGCCGATGCGGCGCCGGGGTTGCCGAACGTCTGGGTAGGCGGCGGATTCTGTGGCCACGGTATGCCGTTCGGGCCGCGCATCGGCCAGCTCCTCGCGGACGCAGCGATGTCCGGCCAGACGCCGGAAGCACTCCATCCGTTCCGGGCGAACCGCGAGTCCCTGACGCTTCTCTCGGCGTCCGACACGCGGCAGGAGACGGATGTCATCCCGCAGGCCGAGTAGACGTCAGGGCCGAACAGGAATAATCCTTAACGATGAGGGGGCGTGGTCTCATACCACGCCCCCTCATCATCGGGAATAGATCGCCCGTCAAGCGGCTGAGCGAATGAATCGTGGTGCCAGTGCGGTCTCGATGCCGCGCCGTACCGGATCGACAAATGCCCGTTGCGAATCCGGGGCCGAGGCTGGTGTGCCGTTCAGCAG
>DATGPC010000300.1:0-5211 GCA_035305265.1 Thermomicrobiales bacterium
GACGTGCCAGTCGAAGAAGGTCCTGGCCCAACGGTCCATTGCGAAGCTGTTCCAACGTCAACGGCTTGAATGCCTCAGGCATAAGCTGGGACACCAAACGGTGATGATGACTGTAGACCAGCTGCAACGCGTCGTCCATGACCTCCTGGTAGTCTCGAGGCTCGGACTCCACGATGACTCCTTTCAGGTCCGAATGCTCAACAGTTGAGCAACACTGTGACGAAAACCCACGCTATCGTGTCTCTCGGGTGATGGTTGTGTACGCACCCCTTGTACGGTCGGATTGTACGCATCTTTCGGACGATGTGTCAATAGTGTCCGTACCTGACGGTCGGATGGGGCGTCGTTACAAGGAAATTTCGGTCGCCGGAAATTGACGTTGGCGGCGTACGCTGGCCTCGCTCGGTGCGTATGTACGCACTTGTCATCCGCCTTCACCCTATACTTGCAACGTTGAATGTGTTCGGGGGCAGGGTGTCCGGCCACCGGTCATCGTCGTACAAAAGGGAATCGGTCTTCCATGGAATTTGTGTCCGAAGCGCATGCCCTGCTTTCCCAGACGGTCATGCTGTTCTTCCTGCTGATCGGGGTCTGGGGCCTGTTCGAATACATTCGCGGCGGCGAGCTCGGGGGGAACATCGGCGGCGCGTTCGTGATCGGCCAGGTGGTGGTCACGGTGCAGGTGCTGCTCGGCGTGGTGCTGGTCATCGGCGGGACGTACGCCGTGGATGCCGTGCATTACCTGTACGGGATCACCGCCATCATCAGCCTGCCGTTCGCCTGGTCGTACATGCGATCGCGGCATCCGCGGCAGGGCCTGATGATCTACAGCCTGGTGGCGTTGTGGATCTTCGGGTTGGCGGTACGGGGGATCATCACCGGCGGGGCGTAGGCGGGCCCATGTTGCAGGAGGACCATATGGTTCGCTTCGTTGGTGACTGGACCTTTCGTCCCCTGGTGCTGGATCAGGCACGTCCCGTACGTCAGACAGGACGCTCGACAATCCTTGGGCATCACGAGACCCGGGTTACCTCACGCTAAAGGCCGAGGTCGAGCCCCATTTGCTGCAGGGCGGGTGTCGGGGCGACGAAGTCCGGACGCGGCCGCTCGGTGGCAGCTGGCGTCCAGAGCGGACCCGCGCTCTTGCGGGGGAGGGCGATGACGCTGAGGTCGAGGTCGTTCGCCAGGAGCGAATCCCGGACCGTCATCTCCGCAAGCTGTGGAGTGTTGTTGTGCTCGGAGAGATGGGCAAGCCAGATCTCCGGCTGGTGCGTCGTGGCGCGAAGGGCCTTGCCGAGCGCATCGCCGCAATGCCGGTTCGAGAGGTGACCGACGTCCGAGGCCACCCGCTTCTTCAAATACTGCGGATACGGCCCGACCCGGAGCATCTCTTCATCATGGTTCGCTTCGAGAACGATAAGGTCACTTGCGCGCACGAAGGCGGCGAGTGAATCGTGCCAGGTGCCGAGGTCGGTCAGGATCGTGACGCGCGTATCGTCCGGCATCTCCAGCATGAACCCGCAGGGCTCCTGGGCGTCATGCGACACGAGCAGCGGCCACAATGTCATGCCGCCGATCCGCTGTGGCGTGTCACCAAGGGCGCGGACGTGCTGGTCACGGGCGACGGCGCTGCGGATGGCCGTGCCGTCCGTGGCGAAGATCGTGGTGTCGTGCCGGACGACCTTCGGCAGCGTCCTGATGTGGTCGCTGTGCTCGTGGGTGACGCAAATCGTGTCGATGTCGGTCAGCGCCATGTTTCGCTGGCGCAGGGACGCCGTGAGCGTCCGGATGCCGATACCGCAGTCGATCAGGATCGACTCTTCCGCCGTCGTGACGATGAAGGCGTTCCCGGAGCTGCCGCTGCCGAGACTCTGGACGCTGATGCCGTGGTTGGTGGTGTCGGCAGGCCGGGATGCTGTGGTCATGGATGCGGGCAATTCTCTCGATACGACGCCGAATGGCGCGTGACGGTGCGGTATCCTTGCCTCTGATCTTAACACGATGGTGGACGTGAAACTCAAGGCGCGGCGCGCCGTGGAATGGAACGACAGACGTGGCGCAGTTCTTCAGACGCGGAAACAAGGCAGCGCAGGGCACGCAGGGGCCGAGGCGGCGTGGATTCTCGATCTCGCCGTCGACCCGGCGGAGCCTGATCATCCTGCTTGTCCTGGTAGCGATCTTTGCCCTGCTGTGGGTGACAGCACCGTTCTGGATCAACTGGATCTGGTTCGGCAGCGTCGGCTACCGGTCGGTCATCACCACCAACTACGCGATGCAGGCGATCTCGTTCCTGATCGCGGGCGTGGTGGCTGGCGTGCTGTTCTGGACGAACGTTCGACTGGCGCTACGGAACACCAAGCGCTACGACGTCGGTGAGGACAGCCGCTTCGGGCGTGCCGGGAACAAGGTGATCGGCTGGCTGAACATCATCGCGGCGGTGGTGCTGGCATTCGTCGCCGGTTCGTATCTCTCCAGCCGCTGGCAGGAGATGCTGCTCGCGTTCAACGGGTCGTCTTTCGGCGTGGATGACCCGACCTTTGGCCGTGATGTCGGGTTCTACGTCTTCCAACTACCGTTCCTGCGAACCCTCGAGACCATGCTGCTGGCCTTGCTGATCGTGACGATCCTCGCCGTCGCCATCGTGTACATCATCCGGATGGGCGTGCGGTTCCGGACGTGGGGCGACGTGCCGATGGTTGCGCTGCGTCATGTCAGCGCGTTGGTGAGCGCGGTCCTCCTGATCCTGGCGCTGAACTACCTGCTGAACACCTTCGAGCTGGTCTATTCGTCGCGAGGACTTGTCGACGGACCCGGGTTCACCGATGTCAACATCGTTCGCCCGCTGAACTGGCTGATGGCCCTCGTGTCGGCGCTTGTCGGTTTTGGTCTGCTGTCCGGCTTCGTGCTGCGCAACCCGCGGTGGTTAGTCGGGCTGCTGGGGTCGTGGTTCGTGCTCGCCGTGATCGTCACGCCGCTGCTTCCGGTCGCGGTCCAGCGCGTGTTCGTCGAGCCCAACGAATTCCGGCGCGAGGAGAAGTACATCGCCCGCAACATCGAGATGACTCGGGCGGGTTTCGGGCTGGATGAAGTGCAGTCGAGCGAGCTCACAGGTCAGGACCCGATCGACGTGGCCCAGCTGGCTCCGGAAGAGCCGCCCTTGAGCAACGTCCGGATCTGGGACTATCGCGTCGTGGGGCCGGTGTACCAGCAGGACCAGGCGTTCCGCTCGTACTACCAGTTCCCCGATATGGACGTTGACCGGTATACGATCGACGGCCAGACCGTGCAGGTCATCGTGGGCGTGCGCGAGCTGAACATCGATGGCTTGCAGGAAAATCGCCGGACGTGGACCAATACGCGGCTGGCGTACACGCACGGGTATGGCGTCGTGATGAGCCCGGTCAGTGAGGTCGGCAGCGATGGTTGGCCGGTATACCTCATGAGTGGCATCCCGGTGAACGCGCCCGGGGAGCTGCAGCTGGATCGCCCGGAAATCTACTTCGGGGAGACCGACCTGCAGTGGGTCATCCTCCATACGGATCAGGGCGAGACCACCGGGCTGGTCGAGGCGCAGAACGACGAGGCCGCCCCCGCGTTCCAAGGGGATGCCTATGGCTCGATCGGTCTCGGCAACCCGATCACCCGGGGAATGGCGGCGCTCACGTTCGGGAGCCGCGATATTTTCCTGAGCGGCCAGCTCACCGGCGATTCGCGCCTGGTCGAGACCCGGAATGTTGTCGAGCGCGCGGAGCGGATCGCGCCGTTCCTGGAGTACGACGACGACCCGTATATCGTGGTCGCCGACGGCCGGTTGTACTGGATTATCGACGGCTACACCGAAACGGACGCCTTCCCGCAGGCGACGAGGTATGACGGCCGCAACTACCTGCGCAACAGCGTGAAGGTGGTGGTCGACGCCTACAGCGGCGAGACGACGTTCTACCGCACCGATGTCCATGATCCGATCGCTGACGCCTGGGGTGATATCTACGGCGACCTGTTCACGCCGGTATCCGAGGCGCCCGAGTCGCTGACGTCGCACTTCCGGTATCCCGAGGGGTTGTTCATCGCGCAATCCGATGTGTGGGGCGACTACCACATGGAGGATGCGCGTACCTGGTACGAGGGCAACGACCGCTGGCGCGTCGCGCAGGAGACGAGCGAGGGTCAGGCCCAGTCGATGGAGCCGTACTTCGTCAACCAGGTGCTGCCTGGAGAGAGCGAGGAGTCATTCGCGCTCACGATTCCGTTCACCCCGTCGGGAACGCCAGAACGGCACAACATGACCGCCTGGTTCGCCGGAACGGCGGACGGCGGAGGGAACACGACGCTCCGGGAGTTCCGCTACCCGAGTCAGGTCACCGTATACGGGCCGCGCCAGATCGAGGCGCAGATCGACCAAAACCCGGACATCTCGCAGCAGATTACGCTCTGGGGTCAGGGCGGATCCGAGGTCATCCGCGGCAACATGCTGGTCATCCCGGTGAACGACGCGATGCTCTACGTGCAGCCGCTCTACCTCCAGGCGTCGGCGACGACCGCGAGCGCGCCGAGGCTCGCGGGTGTGATCGTGGTCGCGAACGAGCAGATCGTGATGCGTCCGACATTGGGCGAGGCGATCGAGGCGCTGGACGATCCCAACGCCGATGTGGTCGATGAGATCGAAGTCGATCCCAGCGTGATCGAGGAGCCGGATACTGGCGACGCGGACGCCCAGCCGACGGCGACACCAGAGGGTGAGGATTCTACCGAGCCGGTGGTTCGGGAGAACTTGCCTGACGACCTGGCGTCGCTCAGCGAGGAGGAGCTGGCTGCAGAGGCACTGGCATCGCTGGAGCGCGCGGAGCAAGCCCGCCTGAACCTGGACGGAGAGGCGTATGACCGGGAGATGGCGCGGTTGCAGCTCATCCTCGAAGCGTTGGCGGGAGAGGATGCGACCGCCCCGAACGCGACGCCGGAAAGCGGCCGGTAACCACGGCTTTCACGGACACGAAGAAGGCGCCCACTCGGGCGCCTTCTTCGTGTGTGCTGGTGTACCTGTCCGGAGCGGTTACCGCTCGCCGAACAGCGACCTGCCGATGCGGACGTGGGTGGCGCCTTCCTCGATGGCAACCTCGAAGTCGTTGCTCATCCCCATCGAGAGCACGGGAAGCCCATGCCCCGTTTCGTCCTGGAGCCTGTCGCGCAGGTCACGTAGCGCGCGGAAGACCG
>DATGPC010000301.1:0-27151 GCA_035305265.1 Thermomicrobiales bacterium
CCTGATCCGAGACGCAATGTGGACGTGACGTCCGCCGCCACCTTCATTGATTCGAGCGCATTGCCGCAACCGGCATGGTTGAACCACATCGAGCGGAACCCTGCCTTCTCCAGCCGCGGCGCAAGCTCACGCACGATCCCGTGATCAAGTGCGCCGGTGACGCCGAATCCCATTCTCGACAGATCGAGCTGCATGATGTCCTATCCCTGTTCGAAACCAAGACCGAGGCGCTTTAACGAAACGTGCTTGCCTCGACCAATGATCACATGATCGATAACGTTGATCTCGAGCAACTTCCCGGCCTGCACGGCATCCCGTGTCATTTGGATGTCGGCGGATGATGGCGCGGGGTCGCCGGACGGGTGATTGTGCACCAGAGCCAGGGCGCTGGCGTTGTGACGGACCGCCGCCTTGAAAATGTCGGCCATGCGAACCGTAATCGAGCTGACCGAACCTGTATAGACGTGTGCCGTGGAGAGGATGTGGTGCTTGGTATCGAGCAGGACGACATGCAGCTCTTCCTGTTCCTTCGCCGCCAGCTCCACCCCCAGGAGCAACACGATGTCTTCCGGTGTCCCAACCCTCGGACGGTCTTCGTCTGCGAGCATCGAGACCCGCCGGCCGATCTCCAGCGCAGCCTTCACCTTCGCCGCCTTTGCCTTTCCCAGTCCGCGGACCTGCGCCAGTTCGTTGACATCCATCCTCAGGAGACCGGCCAAACCTCCGTGATGCGCAAGAAGCCGTTGGGAAATGGAGGTAACGGATTCGCCGCTAATTCCGGTGTTCAGGATGATTGCCAGCAACTCGGCTGTGTTGAGCGCGGATGGACCGGCGAACAACAAACGCTCCCGTGGACGGTCTTCCGGATGCATCTCACGGATCATGACGCTGTACGGTCCCGGTGATTCGCGTTGCTGCATGCACCAATCTCCCACCCGGCCCTGCACGTGTGCAGTTCCCGGGCCGGTCATCGACTTGACAGGAAACGATGCAGACAGTGTACCCGGGTCAAGTAGTTTTGGGGACCTCGGTCGTGACCCGGGTTTCCTGGACAAGGAAGGCGAGCGTGAGAGATGCGGCTATTCCAGCCGCCGCCAGCGCGTAGGCGCTACCATCGAGGCTCAGCGCGCTCGCGATGAATCCGACTACCAACGGCCCCACGACCATCCCGACGTCACCGATCAGGCGCCAGATACCCAGGAATTCCCCCGTCGCGCCTTCGGGAGCGAGATCGGCCCCGAGCGTCATCATGGAGCCTGAGCCAAGCCCGTTGCCGAGCCCGATCACGATACCGGCCGCGGACAATGTCACAAACGAGTCCGCCAGCGGCACGAGCCCGATCCCGATCGCCATAATCGCGAAGCTCGGGACAGAGGCGATTTTTCGTCCGTAGCGATCCATCAGGAACCCGGCGGGGAAGAACATCGACATGTCGACGACGGCCGAGATTGTCATCACCGTCCCGATCTCGGCGGCATTCAGCCCGATCTGGGCGCCCACGAGCGGGATCAGCAACTGACGGCCTTGCCGGATCATCTGGGCAAAGAGCTGCGCGATCCCGGCAGCGCTGAGGTCTCCAGCATGGGATCGTAGCGTCGCCCGCACGATGGACCAGCGCTGCCCTGCTCCACCGCGCCGTTGAACGTGGACTTCCGTGTCTCGCGGTACAAAGAGGTAGGCGGCTCCCCAGGCAAGCATCGCCATGACACCGGTCAGGACGAACGAGCTCTGCAGCCCGAACGCCGTCCCGACCACGCCACCGAGGGCCGGACCGCCGAAAATGCCGATCCGGTTGATGCCGCCAAACATGGCGATGGCGCTACCCCGCCGCTCGATCGGCACCGCTCCGGCGATAAACGCGTGGCGTGACAGGCCCCACAAGGCAGTCCCGAGGCCCGCCAGGATCCGCATACCGACGATGGCCTCTGGCGACAGGTCCAGCGCCAGCGAGAACGTGCCTACAACGACCAGCGCGCAGCCGACGAGCATCGCCCGACGCAATCCGATTCGATGCAACAGCGCGCCCGCCGGCACATCCGTGACGAGCGTCCCGATGGCAGCGGCCGCACTGATCAGGCTGACCATCGTGTAGCCAACGCCCAGCTCCTGCGCGTACAACGGCAGTGTTGCCAACAGCGCTCCCTGCCCGAGGGCAAGCAGGATCGTCGGCAAATACACCGCCAGCATGAGCTCGCGTTGACGCATGGTGTTCTCCGGGTGTCTCGAGTTCGTCGTTCCCCAAATGTCCCGGTGGTTCGGGACAGAGGTGATCGTACCAAAGGTCGGGAAATTCTCCACCCCGGACGCCGGGACGGCCGGTGTATACTTTCATGACGTGGAAATGGCCGGATTCCGGCTTCTTTTGGTTGCCCAGCAGGCGACCCAACGCATTCGTCACGCGACACATCGCGCCAAGCTTCCTCCGTGCGTGACCCCCAATTTGGCAGGAGCCAGTTCCTTGGTATTCAGAAAGCTCTTCCGGCGAAAAGCAGAGCCGGATGTCCAGATAGAAAAAGGCCTTGAAAAGACCCGTCGTGGCGTCTTCAAGGAGATCACGAACCTCTTCGACCGTTCAGAGCTCGATGACGAACTGTACGAAGACCTCGAGATGCTGCTGATCCAGGCGGATGTCGGGTGGGACGTCTCGCAGCAGCTCGTCCAGGAGCTGCGAGACCGTGTCCGGGAGGACCGGATCGAAAACCCCGCCGACGCCCGCGAGATCCTCCGGCTCGAGATGACGAATCTGCTGGAGCTCGCGACGCGTAACCGCAAGGTGAAGATCCTGCAGCGCGGCGTTCCCTGGGTCATCCTTGTCGTGGGCGTGAACGGTACGGGCAAGACGACCTCGATCGCCAAGCTCGTACAATATCACCAGCAGTTCGGCCGCTCGGTCATGCTGGCCGCTGGTGATACGTTCCGGGCCGCAGCCATCGAGCAGCTCAAGGTCTGGGGCGATCGGCTCAACGTGCCGGTGGTCGCCCATCAGCAGAACGCCGACCCGGGCGCAGTCGTCTTCGATGCGATGCAAGCCGCGCACAACCGCAATATGGATGTGCTGATCATCGATACGGCCGGTCGACTTCACACGAAGTACAACCTGATGGCCGAGCTGAACAAGATCAAGAAGATCATCCAGAAGACAGTTCCCGAGGCGCCCCAGGAAGTGATCCTGGTCATCGACGCAACAACGGGCCAGAACGGACTGGTGCAGGCCGCGAAGTTCACCGAATCGGCCGACGTCACCGACATCTTCATTTCCAAGCTCGACGGCACGGCGCGCGGCGGAATCGCTTTCTCCGTTGCCAAGGAGCTCGGCACGCCGATCTCCTATATCGGGACGGGCGAAAAGGCCGGCGACATGGCCGAGTTCAAGCCGGAAACGTACGTCGACTCACTCTTCTTCGGTGAAGGCGAGGGATTCTAGCCCATGTTCGAGACACTCTCAGATCGCCTAAACGAGACATTCGGTCGCCTCGGCCGGGGCGGACGCCTGACCGAGAAGGACATCGACGACGCGATGCGTGATGTCCGCCGGGCATTGCTCGAGGCGGACGTCAACTTCAAGGTCACCAAGGACTTCGTCGCGGCCGTCAAGGAGCGCGCGCAGGGCCAGGATGTCCTGAGCTCGCTCACGCCGGGCCAAACGGTGATCAGCATCGTCAACGAGGAGCTGATCAAGGTCCTCGGCGAGGAGCAGGTTCCGCTGCTCACGCCGGATCGTCCGCCGCAGATCATCATGATGGTCGGCCTTCAGGGCTCCGGTAAGACGACGCACTCCGGCAAGCTGGCCGTGCATCTCCGAAAGGCCGGTCGCAACCCGCTGCTCGTCGCGGCAGACGTCCAGCGCCCGGCTGCCGTCCAGCAGTTGCAAACGCTGGGTCGCCAGGTCGACGTGCCGGTCTACGAGGAAGGCACGAACAACACACCGGTCAAGATCGCCCAGAATGCGCTTCGGTTCGCGCAGGAACGCGGATATAACCCGGTAATCATCGACACTGCCGGTCGCCTGCAGATCGACGAGCCGCTCATGCAGGAGCTCGTCGACATCAAGAATGCAGTCAACCCGACCGAGATCCTGCTCGTCGCGGACGCGATGACTGGCCAGGAAGCGGTCGGCGTTGCGGAAACATTCCACGAGCGTCTCGGCGTCACCGGGCTTATCCTCACCAAGATGGACGGCGACGCCCGCGGTGGTGCCGCCCTCTCGATCCGCGCGGTCACCGGCGTGCCGATCAAGTTCATCGGTACCGGCGAGAAGCTGGATGCCCTCGAGCCCTTCTACCCGGATCGGCTCGCCGGGCGCATCCTGGGTATGGGCGACGTCCTGTCGCTCATTGAGCGAGCGCAGGAGCAAACAGATGAGGACGAGGCCGAACGCATGCAGGACCGCATGCTCAAGGGCCAGTTCGACCTCGAGGACTTCCTGGATCAGCTCCAGAAGGTCAAGAAGATGGGCCCGCTCAGCCAGCTCATCGAGATGATCCCGGGTATCGGCCAGCAATTGCGCCAGGCGAACGCCCAGATCACAGACGATGACTACAAGCAGGTCGAAGCCATCATCCGCGGCATGACCCCGTGGGAGCGTCGCCACCCTGAGCAGATCACGCATTCCCGCCGGCGGCGAATCGCTGCCGGCTCGGGCGTCGATCGTGCCGAGGTCAACCGCCTGCTGACGCAGTTCAAGGAAATGCAGAAGATGATGTCGCAGTTCGGCTCGATGGCCAAGGGCGGCGGCATCCCAGGTATGCCCGGTGGCAAGGGCGGCCGCGGCAAGAAAGGCAAGCGCGGACAGCGCGGCATGAAGGGCATGCCGAACCTGCCGTTCGACTTCTAAAAGCATCTGGCGCTCGCTGGTCCTGGGCCGACCGGCGAGCGTCGAAGGGTATCTCCATGGACAATCGGCAAACCACTGCCCGAGCTGACGGGGTTCGTGGGGCACGCATAACGCCCGCCATGGAGGACTACCTCAAGGCGATCTTCCGCATCGAGCACGATGGCCGCGAGGTCACGAACCAGCGCCTGACGGAAGAGCTGGGACTGAGCGGCGCCTCCGTGAGCAATATGCTCAAGCGCCTACACGAGCTGCATCTCGTCGAGTACACCCCGTACAAGGCCATCAGCCTCACGGACGCCGGCAACGCAGTCGCCCTCGAGGTGATCCGGCATCACCGGCTCCTCGAACTCTTCCTCGCCCAGGCCCTTGGCATGGACATCGATCAGGTGCATGCCGAGGCGGACCGCCTCGAGCACCATGTCTCCGAGGAACTGGAGCGACGCATCGAGCACGCGCTCGGTTACCCCGAGTTCGATCCTCACGGCCATCCGATCCCCACCCGCGCAGGCACCCTGCCGGTGATTCCGGACGTTCCCCTCACCGACCTCGTGGAGGGTGAGTCTGGCATCGTGAGCCGGCTGAGCGACCGGAATGAAGAAAACCTCCGCGAGGTCAGAAGCTGGAAGATTGCCCCCGGGTCGCAGCTCACATTGACCGAGGTCACCGATTCACACTACCTGACGCAGATCGACGCGTCGGAACCGGTTCGTATTCCTCGCGCAACCGCCGAATCCATTCTCGTCCTGAGGCCCGAACAAATTACTTCTTGAGCCACTCATCCCGGATCGCGTTCATCTCGCTCTCGGAAAGCTGCGGTGTCTCGTACATGCCGGCGGCGGCACGCTGCCGCATGGCCTCGTAGAGCGTCACGGCGCACGACACGGAGATGTTGAGACTTTCCACCATCCCCTGCATGGGGATATAGACCGTCATGTCCGCGCCGGCGATGGCCGCCTCGCTCACGCCGCGCATTTCATTGCCGAACACAAGTGCGGTTGGACGGGTTAGGTCGGTCGAATAGAAATCCTTGCTATCCGGTTCCAGGGCCGTCGCGGCGATCGTGAATCCTTGCTCACGCAGGACGGCGTAGCAGGCCTCGATCGACTCATGCTGGTGCAGCCGGATCCACTTGGCGGCTGACGCCGAGGTCGACCGCCCGAACGACTTCCGTGGTGGCTCCTCATTGACGTACACGAGGTGGACGTCCAACACACCAACGGCATCACAAGAGCGAAGAACGGCGCTGGCGTTGTGTGGGTCGTGCACGTCTTCCAGGACGACCGTCAGTGACGGTTGTCGCCGGGCGAGGACGCTCTCGATACGCTCCTGACGACGCGATGTGCGCGGCCACTTGCTGGTCTTCACTGCCCCGACGGAAGAGAGCGACGGGTCTTTCCTGTTTCTCGCGCGAACCATGGTCTCCTTTCCTGCCTTCCCTACTTCGTCTTGCCGCCGCGCTTGAGGCGATCCCAGATCGACGACTCCACGTTCAGGCCCCGCTCACGCTCCCATTGACGTTCATCGGTCGGGGCGTTCGGGTCGATCACCGGCACCTGCAACTCGGTCAGCACCATCCGGTTGACGACTGCCGCGAAGAGCGGGGGTCCGATCGTCAGCATTGGCAACACCGACACGGTGAAGAGAAACGCCAGCACCATGATTGCCAGGCTCAGAAACATGCTCACGAAAGGTCGCGAGACCAGGACATACATCCCGCCCCGGAATGCATTGCGCGGACCGGATTCCATGAGCCCCCCGAGGGAGAACATGTACATGGTGAGGATGAACAGGAACACGAACATGATGAGCCAGAGCGGAACCATCGCGGCCAGCAGGCTGTCGGTACCGCCGAAAAAGGATGCGTTCCACAGGAGAACGACGAGGAACGGAATCGTCACGATCGCGATTTTCCAGCTGCGGAGGAAGCTCTCGGCGAAGATGTGCGTGATCTCCCTAAAATCTGGCCGGTTGACGATCCGGCGCGGGTCAGTGAGTACATAGAGCGTAAGCGTGGCCGGCGGAATAAGGATCATCGTGAAGATCGTGACCGGGAGGAACAACGGCGTCACGGCCAGGAGCGTGTACCCAACAAGCGCCGGGATCGCGCACGCAACCCAGCCGAACGAGAGCATCATGAAATAGACGAACTGGTCATAGACGTCACGAACGCCTCGCCAGAAGATCTTCAGGAAATGCACGGACCTGCCTTTACGTTGAGGGAAGACGGTTGATTCAATGCGCCTATTGTACGTTGGTCGACCTGTCCGTCACGTCGACCTCTTCGACAATGCGGAGCACGTATCGCGGGTCGAACCTTGGCGAGCAACGCGCGCACGACCACGTACCCCGGCGCTTCCGGGGAACCCGGACACCACATGAAGGGCACGCATAGATGTATCGATAGGGACGACGCTGAACGGGAACCAGCGCGGAGCGCACCTCTTCCATCGTCGATCCCGTCAGGGCAGCAACTCTCCGGGCGATCCGATCGTGGCCATGCTTGGCATGCCGACGGTGGTCTCCATCCAGATGGTCGCGCATGTGGATCAACTCTTCGGCCACGACGATCTCGACGCCCTTCGGCGCCGCAGGGTCGATTCTCTCGAGATTGATCAGGATCGCATGAATCCCTTCCCGACGCAGGAAGCAATACGCGCCGCCATACGACGACGGTATCCGTCGCTTGAGCCACCGACCGTACTCGCCCCGGTCGGTCGTCACTCGCAGGTTGTCCGTCGGGAGAGACAACCTCTCCACATACTCCACAACCAGCCGGGACACGGCTGCATCGCAGTGGACAAACATATCCTGTCGTTGCTGCTCTTCACGTGTCGTCGCGGCGGGTCGATCCGCATTCATCTTGGCGTATCCTTTAGCCGGGGTTACCCCCTACGATTCTCCTCAGCAAAGGTACGATATGCGAACACTTCCCGACACCAAACGCGCGTTGCATGAGCGATTCGGCGTGGTGCCAGGGACCGATCGCTTCCTCGTTTCGAGAAACGCCATCGAGCAGCACCTGTTCGATCTCGCCTCGTCTTCTCCAAGACTCCACGTCGAGAGCATCGGACACTCGACGGAAGGGCGGGATATTCTCCTGGCAGCGATTGGGTCGCCGGAAACGATCGCCATGCTCGACGAGCTCAAGGAGCAGAGGCGCGCCGGCGACGATCCGACGCTCCTTGCAGATCCGGCCCACGATCACGGGCGTTTGGCTGGCGACAACGTCGTCGTCCTCGTGACAGCCGGTATCCATGCCACCGAGGTTGGTGGCGTCCAACTCATGCCGGAGTTGATCGAAGAACTGGCGACCTCAAGGGATAGTCGTATCCTGCGCATCCTCGACCGGGCCATCGTACTCATCGTCCCGACCCTCAATCCGGATGGCATGGACGTGGTCCATGACTGGTACACGTCGACCTTGGGAACCTCCGCCGAAGGAACTCAGCCACCCGGCCTCTATCATCGGTACGCGGGCCACGACAACAATCGGGACTGGTACACGCATGCGCTTGCCGAGACACGCGTTACCGTCGATCACGTCCTCCGGCCATGGAGGCCGCATGTCGTCCTCGATCTCCACCAAATGGGAGAGCATGCGCCGAGATATGTCGTCCCGCCCTATATCGATCCGGTCGAGCCGCACGTCCATCCGCTGATATCGAGCCTGTCATCCTCGGTCGGTGCCCACATCGCTTCGCACCATCATCGCCTAGAGAACACAGGCGTTGCGTCGGGTGTCCTCTTTGACTGCTATTCCCCTACCCGCGCGTTCCACCACTATCACGGTGGTGTCCGGATTCTCGCCGAAGCCGCCAGCGCCAAAATCGCCACGCCAGTGGAGGTCGAGCCGGAACAGCTCGAGGTCAGGCGCGGGTTCGATCCAAAGGTTGTGGGCGTCCACAATCCGCTGCCCTGGCAAGGCGGGACCTGGCGACTTCGGGACATCATGGATTACCACCTCGCCACCATCCACGGCCTGCTCGACCATGTCGCCGCCCACGCCGACGTCTGGATCCGGGACCAATGGAAAATGCTGGCAGACGAGGTCCGGAAGGATGCGTCCCACGCCTACGTCATCTCCCCACCTCGCCAGCAAACCGATCCTCGGGCGACGATCGAGCTCATCCAGACATTGCGCCGGGGAGACGTCACACTTGACGTCGCAACCGAGCGATCCGCCTCGATCCAGGCCGGCAGCATCATGGTCCAGCCGAACCAGCCGTTCGGATCCTGGGCGCGGGCACTACTTGATCTGACGCCATACCCGGAAGGTCCGTCGACACCGTACGATGTGACATCCCACTGCCTGCCGATCCATATGGGCGTCGAGGTGACACTGGCCGAGACTGCGACCTTGCCGCCTTCCAGGGCGCTCAACGAGGCGGACCTCCGGCCATTTCCGGCTCCATCAGCGAGCGATGTGGACCGATCGCGATGGCTCGCCATCGACGCGAGGAGCCACGCATCGATTCGCCTCGTGACGCATGCGCTCTCCAATGGAGCAGAGGTACGCCGCCTGGTGCGTCCGCATTTCGAGCGTGGCAGGTTACTGGCACCCGGCACCTGGATCATCTCGGATGATCACGCGCTGGAAGGCATGAGTCGGGCGCACGAAGAGTCGATCCGGACCTGGCTTGTCGCTCCGATCGATCGCGGCACGGTCCGCCAGCGGCTTCCCCGGATCGGGCTTTATGTGCCCTACATGCACAACGCCATCGATACTGGTTGGTTACGGCTGGTCCTCGAGCAATCCGGGCTTCCCTACACCGAGGTTCGGAACTCGGATATCGATCAACTCGACACTGCGTCCCTTGATGTTCTGCTCTTCGCCCACCAGCCTCCGGACTCACTCCTGAACGGGAACCCGAGTGACAGCTACCCCGCACGATTCGCCGGCGGAATCGGCGAGCAGCGCCTGAATATCCTTCGATCCTTTGTGCAGAGCGGCGGGACGGTGGTGGCCATCGACGGCGCGCTCCGTGCGCTGTCCGGGCCCCTGGGTTTGCCGATCCGGTTCCCCCTCGCGTCCATGCCATCAGCAGACTATGCGTGTCCCGGCACCGTGGTCCGGGTGCCCCCCGACGAGCGATCCGATCTGATGACCGGGATCACGGAGCCTTTCCCGGTCATGATGGAAGGAAAGAACGCCTTCGGCCCGCGAACGCCATTGTCATCACTGACGTTCGCGGCGAGATTCGCCAGTGAGGACCTGGTCGTCTCCGGCTGGATGCGGGGTGAGAATCACCTCCAGGATCTTGGCGCGATCCTCGATCATCCCCTGGGCCGGGGTCGATTCGTCGGGTTTGCGTTTCGACCACATTTCCGGAGCCAGATGTTGGCGAGTTACGGACCACTCATCAACGCGATCATGCGCGCCTCAGTTGAGAAGAATGGAGCACCATGACCGACCGACCATTGCTTACCGCGAGGAAGCACAGCGAACGCCCACATGTGTTGATCGTGTCCGACGACCCCGGGCTCTCGAAGTTCCTAAACGAGGGCCTGCCGTTGGGCGGATTCTGGACAACGGTCATTGCCAGCGGCCTTCAGGCGCTGGAAGTGTTCCGCCTACGGCAATTCGACCTCGTTGTGCTGGACTGGGATCTGCAGAGCTTTGACGCCCTCGAGTTCCTGCGGCGGCTCCGTGGGGTCTCCACTCGCTCGGCCACTACCCGGCCGAGGACGACCGCCCCGGTTGTTCTCATCTCAGAAGATCCGGCCCACCTCGAAGAGAACGATCGTTCCCTCCTCGACGTGAGCCGGATGCTCCATGCCCCGCTCGACATCGATGAGGTCGTGCGGGAGCTTCATGCGGTTTTTGAAGACTGGCGTCAGGCGTTCCCGGACGTCCCGTTGTCCGACGACCCGTTGCGCGAGAACCGCTGACGCTCGTACCGTCCCGTGTCGAGCTCTTCGAACTCACCGGTCACGATGAAGACGATTCGTTCGCAGAGGTTCGTCACCCGGTCGGCAATCCGCTCGATATTGTGCGACACCCACATCAGGCGGGTTGCGCCATCGATCGCCTCGGCGTCCGACCGCATGTAGTCGATCAGGTCAACGAAGATCTGGTCGTACAGATCGTCGACTTCGTCATCTCTCGCGGCGATCTGGCGAGCCATATCCGCGTCCCGCTCGATGTAGGCGGAGACCGCGTCGTTCAGCATTTCCCGCGCGATCTGGGCCATTCGAGGAAGATCGACCAGCGGTTTGATCAGGTCCTGGTCGGCTGTCGCCACCACGATCTTGGCGATACCTGCGGCATAGTCGCCCATTCGCTCCAGGTTCGAGAAGACCGCCATGGTCGAGGTAATCAGCCGCAGGTCCCGGCCCACCGGTGCCTGGGTCGCGATGAGCATATTCAGCATCTCCTCGCCCTGGCGGTGAACGTTGTTGATGGCCGTATCGCTTCTACGGACATCCTGGGCGAGCGCGACGTTTTGGAGCCGCAACGCTTCCATTGAACGGGCGATCGCCTTGTCGACCATGCTCGCCATGGTCACGACCATGTCGCTCAATTCCTGCAACTGGTGCTCATATGTCGCCCGTGTCGACATTGGATCGCTCCTTGGATGCACACGTCGTCACCGGCGACGCGCCGAAACCCCTACGGTGTATACGATATTCTAGCCAAACCGACCGCTGATGTATGCCTCGGTCCGGGGATCCTCCGGGTTCGTGAACATCTTTGCGGTCACGCCTTTCTCGATCATCACGCCCTGCCGCTCGTCGTTCAGGGAAAAGAACACGGTGGTGTCAGAAACCCGGGCCGCCTGCTGCATGTTATGGGTCACGATGATGATGGTGTAGTCCTGCTGCAGCTCGCGTAGAAGCTCCTCGATCTTCAACGTCGAGATCGGGTCGAGCGCAGATGCCGGCTCATCGAGGAGGATGACATCCGGGTTCGGTGCGAGCGCACGCGCGATGCAGAGGCGCTGCTGCTGGCCACCGGAGAGCGACAAACCGCTCTCCTTCAGCTTGTCCTTGACCTCGTCCCACAAGGCAGCGCGGCGAAGCGTCTGCTCCACCAACTCGTCCATATTGCCCTTGTACCCGTTGATCCGGGCTCCCCAGGCGACGTTCTCGTAGATGCTCTTGGGAAACGGATTCGGCCGCTGGAACACCATGCCAATCCGGCGGCGGACTTCAACCGGATCGACGCCGCGGCTGTTGACGTCAACGCCGTGATACTCGATCTTGCCCTCCACCCTCGCGGCGGGAATCAGGTCGTTCATCCGGTTGATGCTTCGAAGCACCGTGCTCTTGCCGCAACCGGACGGCCCGATGAACGCGGTAATCGAGTTCTCCGGGATCTCGAGGGAGACGTCCCTTACCGCGTGGAACGAGCCATAGAACACGTTTAACTGATCCAGCCGGATGACGGTCTTCGACTCCGGCGCGTCGGATTTGGCAGCGAAGGCATCGGCGGCAACACCCGGGATACGGACACGAGATTCCTGTGCGGTGAGCGCGTTCGAGTCAACTACCATGGCTTACCACCTTGCCTTTCTGGAGAAGTGCTGACGAAGGCCGATCGCGACCGAGTTCATGATGAGCAGCACGATCATGAGAACGATGATGGCCGCCGCCGCGAGCTGCTCGAACTCTTCCTGCGGGCGGCCGGTCCAGTTGTAGATCTGCAAAGGCATGACCATGAACGGGTCAAGCGGGCTCGATGGCCGGAAAAGGACCTGGCTGGCCCCTCCAACGACGAGCAGAGGAGCCGTCTCCCCGATCGCGCGGGACATCGAGAGGATGATGCCGGTCATGATGCCCGGGAATGCGGATGGCAGGACATGGTGGCGAACCGTCTGCCACTTCGTCGCTCCGACGCCGTAGGCGGCCTCGCGAAGACTCGGCGGGACAGCCCGGATCGCCTCGCGCGAAGCGATGACGACCACCGGCAGGATGAGCAGACCCATCGTGAGGACCCCGGCCAGGAGCGAGCGCCCCATCTGCATCCAGTCCACGAAGACGACCAACCCGAGTAGCCCGTAAACGATGGATGGAACACCGGCCAGGTTCGAGATGTTGGTCTGGATGAGGGAGGTCCAGCGGTTCTTTTCGGCGTACTCCTCGAGGTAGATCGCTGTACCCAGTCCCAGGATGAAGGACATGACAGCCGCGCCAAGGACGATCCAGATCGACCCCCAGATCGCCGAGTTCATGCCTGCTCGCTCCGGGATCCGGGAGGGCATGTTGGTGATGAGGTGCCATTTGAGCCATGGGAGGCCGGGCGCAACGATCGAGTACAGCAACATGCCGAGCAGGACAATGGCGAGCGCGGTAGCTCCGAAGAGGAACCACTTCATGGCGGCGCTCGCGTTCTGGCGCTGCTTGACCCGCGGATTGTATTGCTCGACGCCTTTACCCGGGGCGAACGAAGCACTCATTAGTCATACTCCTCGCGGTAGCGTTTGGTAATCCATTGGCTCAGCAGGTTCATCGCGAACGTCATGATGAAGAGCAACAGCCCCACGCCGAACAGCGAATAGAACGCCGTGGATGAACGGGAGATGTCGCTGCTGAAGGTGTAGGCGATGAAGCCGGTCATCGTCTGCATGCTTTGGGTCAGGTCCCACCACCCGCTGCTGGCTCCCGACTGACCAGCCGGCGCCTGGCCTGCTGCCACTGCGACGATCATGGTCTCCCCGATGGCCCGGGAAATCGCGAGGATAAATGACGCGATGATGCCTGAAATCGCCGCCGGCACCACGACCCGCATCGTTGTCTCGAATCGGGTTGCGCCAAGACCGTAGGCCGCCTCGCGAAGTGACCGGGGAACCGCGCGGATGGCATCCTCGGACATCGATGCGACCGTCGGCAACGCCATGATGCCGATCGCGATACCCGCGGAAAGCCCGTTGAAGGTTCCAAGCCTGGGGAACAGCGGTTCCAGCAGGACTGGCGTTATGAAGGTCAGGGCAAAGAAGCCATACACGATCGTCGGAACGCCGGCGAGGACCTCGAGAACCGGCTTGAGAATAGACCGCGCACGTTCACCCGCAATCTCGCTCAGGTAGATCGCAGCTGCCAACCCCAACGGCAACGCAATGAGGGCCGCGATCAACGTCGTCATGAGCGTACCCATGACGAGCGGCACGACGCCGAACTCCTGCTGGGCGCCCTCGAAGAGCGGTGTCCAGGTGGTTCCGAAGAGAAACTCCCAAACAGGGATCTCACGGAAGAAGTTGACGGCTTCCCACAACAGGATCGTAATGATTCCCACCGTCGTGGCGACCGTCACGAGCGAGCATGCGATCAGGATCCACCTGATGATGTGCTCCGAACGTTGTCGGTTTTTCTTGCCACTGAGGTTCAGGGGTGGCCGCTGGACCCGTCCCGATGGGGTTGTGGTGGTACTCGCCACTCAACGCCTCCCGACTGCGAAAGAATTGCTAAATGGCCGTACGCATCCGGTCCCTCGGGACCGGATGCGCTGACCCTGGACGAACCGAGCCTAGGCGGCCGGACTCGCCTCTGGCGATTCCTGACCGAAGGTCTCGCTGTCCGGCGCGACGGATCCATCGATCGCGCCGGCGACCTTGTCCACTGTCTCCTGCTCCGCGTCGTCCGGCAGGGCAATATACCCGACCGACGGAGCGATCTCGTCCGCCGTCGCGGCGTAGAACTTGACGAACTCCTGGACCTCCGGGCGCTCCTGGAGCTCGTTGGCGTTGACGTAGATGTAGAGCGTGCGACCCAGCGGCTGGTAGGAGCCGTCCGCGATGGTCTCGATGCTCGGGCCAACGGGGCCGGAGCCGGCATCGATCGCGACCGCCTTCAGCGTGTCCTGGTTCTCTTCGTAGTAGGAGAAGCCGAAGTAGCCGAGGGCATACGGGCTGCCGGCGACGCCCTGGACCAGCACGTTGTCGTCCTCGCTCGGGGTGTAGTCGGTGCGGACCTCACGATCCTCGCCGAGGATCTCCTCGTTGAAGTAGTCGAAGGTTCCGGAGGCCGTGCCCGGACCGTACAGCTCGATCGGCTCCTCCGGGAAGTCGGGTCGAACGTCCGACCAGTTCGTGACACCACCGTCGGCAGCCCAGATGCTGGCGAGCTCGTCGACGGTCAGGTCCTCGACGAAGTCGTTCTCGGCAGAGACGACAACCGTGATGCCGTCGTAGGCCATATCGAACCGGTACCATGGAACACCGTTCTCCTCTGCCAGCGCGGCTTCTTCTTCCTTGATCTCGCGCGATGCATTGGAGATTGCGATCTCACCGTTCGCGAAGCGCTCGAAGCCGCCGCCCGAACCGGAGATGCCGTTCGTAATCCGAACGTCAGGCGCAACGAACGAGAACTCTTCGATAGCCGCTTCAGTCAGGGGGCCAAGGGTCGAAGAGCCATCGGCCTCGAACTCACCGCTCAGGTCGCCAACGTTCTCCGGCTCTTCGTAGACGACCGCATCGTCCTGCGCGAAGACGCGAGACATCGGCGTGAGGGCCAAGGTGCCGGCCGTGGCCAGCGTCAGGGTACGGCGGGAAACTCGGATATCACCCAAACTCATCGTGGAACACCCCTCCATCGGGACTGCTTGCGACCGCAGGACCGTTCTCATCCTGCAACCGGGACGAGACCTTCGCACCGGCGTGCGCGGGCCAGCCATCGCCCACGCCAATCGTTGAACGCACTCGAAACGGATCACGTACCGCCAAAGGCAGGCTCTGCCTGGTCTGGCTGATCCACCAACCATTCCTGCTCCTCCGCGAACCGGTAGCCGGCCCCGTACACCGTCCGGATGCATCCGTCCGGAAATCCGGCAGCCTGCAGCTTTCCGCGCAGCCAGGAAATATGGACATCCACCGTCCGCTCGTCGACGACAACGTCGTTGCCCCACACGATATCGAGCAGGTCCTGCCGCCCGAATACCCTGCCAGGCTCCAGCGCAAGCGCCACCAACAGGCCAAATTCCTTTGGTCGAAGCTGGAGCTCGACACCGTCGACCGTCGCTCGCCGTCGGTCCGGCTCGATTTGCAGGTTGCCCCGGTAGAGAATCCCAGGTGGCCTCGCCGCCGGCACAGCCCGACGACGAACCGCCGCACGAATTCGTGCCAGCAGCTCCCGCAACGCGAATGGCTTGACAACGTAATCGTCGGCACCCAGTTCGAGGCCGTCGATCTTGTCCTGCTCCTCGCCGCGTGCCGACAACATGAGGACCGCAACATCATGGTTCTGGCGAACATGACGGAGCACCTGGAGCCCGTTGAGCTCCGGAAGCATCACGTCGAGGATGATCAGGTCGAGTTCATCCCCGCGCGCGTCCACCAATTCGACGGCAGATTGGCCGTTGTCCGTCGTGATGATTCGATACCCTTCCCTGCCAAGGTTGAAAGCCAACGTACTTCGCAACGTCGGGTCATCCTCAACCAGGAGGATCGTGGCATCTTCACGGACTGGCCGCTGCGCCGAACCCATCGCGTTTCATCCCCTCATGCATACCGGCCCGGCACAGCACCTGGGCCACTCGCATCTTGATGGTACGGAGGGGAAGTTAACCCGGGGTAAGTCGATTGTTAATTAAGGTGGTAGCGTTAGGTAAAATGAGCAGCGGAAGGATTTAACATCGGAATTTCGTGATCCATTTCTCAGGCCATCGTTGTGGAAACGGTGGCCTGCGGGCTCGCGGCGGGAGTTCCGCCAGGCAAGAGATCACTTGGCCGGCTCTGTCCCGATTGAAGCACGTTAACCGCAGCGCGCAGCATGGGATCCTCGGCCGGATCGTGTCCACCAGGCGTGATTTCGAGATCCGGCTTGATCCCCTCGTCCTGGATACGCCCCTTGCTCGGCGTGAACCACTCCGCCACCGTCACCCGCATGGTTGATCCATTCGAGAACGCGAAGATCCTTTGAACCGACCCCTTGCCGAAAGTGGGCGTGCCGACAATCATCGCGCGGTCATAGTCCCGGAGCGCCCCGGCGACGATCTCGGACGAGCTTGCCGTACCACCATCAACCAGCACGACCATGGGAAGATCCAGGACCTCGACGCCGTCCTCGGTCTCGATCGCCATCGGTTCGAGGCCCCCAGGGCCGGGAGACGTATCCTCGTACATCGCTGGTCCGACAGAGGGATCGAGGAAGCGCCCCAGCGTCGCCCTGGCCGCTTCGACCCATCCGCCCCCATTGCCCCGCAGATCGAGGATGACGCCTCTGGCCCCGGACTCGCGAATCGATTGGATCGCGGCATCGACCTCCTCGACCGTCGAGTCGCCAAAAATGGTGATCCTCAGCCACGCGATATCGGTCCCCTCGATCATGCGCAAGGTAACCGGCGGCACGACGATCTCCTCCAAGGTGAGGTCGACGTTCATCACATCGCCGCTTGTTGGCCGAATCACGGTGAGTGAGACGTCCGTTCCGATCTCACCGCGAAGCATGCGGATGACTTCGTTGGGATCCGGCTCGGTCAGCCGCTGCCCGTCGACCTCCTCGATCACGTCACCACGACGGATTCCGGCCTCGTCTGCCGGCGAGTCGGGAACGACATTAGAGACGAGGACTAGGCCGTCTCCGAACGAGAGGTCCACCCCGATGCCACCGTACCTGCCTTCCAGATCCTCGGCCGCAGTCGCGGATTCGTCCGGTGGCAGGTAGCGGGTATAAGCGTCACCCAGCGAGGACAACGCGCCGTCGATCGCGCTCGCTTCCATAGTGTCCGACAGCGCGGCACGCTCTTCGGGATCGGTCGGGAGATAGTAGTAGTTGTTCTCGATGACCTCAGCCGCCGCCTCGAGATCCGCGAAAGCGGCCGTATCCGACGACCCGCCCTGAACGACGTATCGTTCGAGTACCATTCCGCCAGTAATTCCGCTGACCAGCAGGAGAAGGCCCACCGCAACCAATCGCACGGCAGCATGCGTCGGACCGATGCCCGCAAATGGGCCGATCCGCCATGAAGATTTCTGGTCCGGTGTTCCGTTAGCGGTTGACATCGGGATTCTCCGACTCTTGGTCGATCTCGGGAGGCGCCAGCGTGAGCGGCGCAATCACAATTATCCGTTGAGGAGAGAAGCCCATGCTGCTGGTGGCCGATGTCGGCAACACGAACTCCACCTTTGGCGTCTATGCAGACGACTCGCCGAATCTCGTCGCGTCCATACGCACCTCAACCCGACATGACCGCATGCCGGATGAATGGTACGCGATACTCTCCCCTGTTCTCACCGCGAAGAACGTCGATATCAGCCAGGTGAAGGGGTTTGTCATCTCGAGCGTGGTGCCGAGCGTCACCCGCTGGCTGCAGCGCCTCTCCACCGACCATTTCGGAATCGACCCTATCATCGTGTCCGCTGGACTCGATGTCGGGATGCCCGTGGACGCCGACAATCCCCTCGAGGTTGGTGCCGACCGGATCGTCAACTCCCTTGCGGCATTGGAACGCTACGGAGCACCGGTGATTGCCGTTGACTTCGGTACCGCGCTCAACTTCGATGTCGTCGACCACCGCGGGCACTACCTGGGCGGAGCGCTGGCGCCAGGGCTCGTCATCGCCCTCGACGCAATGACGTCGCGTGCTGCCCGACTCTTTGCCGTCGATCTCGTGCCGCCCCCGAAGGCGATCGGTACGAATACCATCCATGCCATCCAGAGCGGCCTTGTCCTCGGGTACATCTCCCTCGTCGAAGGCATGATCCAGCGGCTCTCCTCCGAGCTGGAAGGCACGCCAACCGTCGTGGTGACCGGCGGCTATGCGGAGCTCTTTGCCGGCCACTCCGACCTCATCCACCACTACGATCCGGACCTCACGATCGAGGGCCTTCGGCTGGTCTGGGAACGACTGAACCGCGCGAACGGGTAAGAAGCAAACGAGGCGCAACGCCCACGCTTACGGATATACTTCCCCAAAGCCACCGAACGTTTTGTCGCGATGTGTCCTCCGGGACGAAGTGAGGGCACATCTCACTTCCCAGGGGAGAACGCGTTATGAGACAGTACCCCGCGGATCGCATCTTTAACGTCGGTATCTTTTCGCACGGCAAGGCCGGCCGCACGACGCTGGTCGAAGCAATGCTGTTCGATACGGGGGCCATCACCCGCCGCGGGCGTGTCTCGCTGGGCACGACGGTTTCCGACACGGATCCCGAAGAGATCAAGCGGCATCTTTCCCTCACCAACAGCGTCATCCCCATCGAGTACAACGACTGCAAGATCAACGTCATCGATACGCCCGACTACTCGGACTTCGGCGGTGACGTCCGTTCCGCGATGCGCGTCGTCGACGCGGCGATCATCGTGGTCGACGCGGCATCCGGCGTCGAGGTCGGGACAGAGCAGGTCTGGCACAACGCCGAGCGCGTCGGCCTGCCTCGCATGCTCTTCGTCAACAAGATGGACCGCGAGCACGCCGACTTCCGGAAGTCGCTCGAAGCGATGATCGAAGCGTTCGGGAAACGCGTGGCGCCACTCCAGTTCCCGATCGGCCAGGAAGAGAATTTCCGCGGTATCGTGGACCTTCTCAACCGGCGTGCCCTCGTCTTCGAGAAGGACGGCAACGGCAAGTACGAGGAGCAGGATCTCCCGGCCGAGCTGGAAGACGATGTCGCCTTCTATCGCCAGACACTCGTCGAAGCCATCGCCGAGAACGATGAAGACCTGATGATGCGCTATCTCGAAGGCGAGGAAATCTCCGACGAGGAGCTGCGATCCGAGCTTCACAAGTGCTTCCAGAGCGGCGCCGTCGTCCCGATGGTGCTCGGCGCGGCCTCAGAGAACCTCGGCGTGCAGCCACTCATGGAAGCCATCATCCGCGTCCTCCCGTCCGCTGCGGAACGTACCGAGATTGGCGAGCTCAATGGCGAACCGATCGAGGTGCGTGCCGATCCGGACGGCGACTTCGTCGCGCTCGCCTTCAAGACCCAGGCGGATGCCCACGTTGGCAAGGTCACGTGGTTCCGCGTCTTCTCCGGCTCGCTCTCGTCCTCTTCCACCGTCTACAACGCCTCCAAGGATCGCGAGGATCGGGTCGGCCAGCTCTTCTACTCCCGTGGCAAGGAACACATCCCCACCGATACCGTTACGGCCGGTGATATGGGCGGCGTGAGCAAGCTCGAATCGGTCGAGACCGGGGACACGCTGACGAGCGGCAAGAAGATCACCCTCGAAGGCATCGAATTCCCCGACGCTTCCTACTCCGCCTCGATTCACCCGCGCACCCAGGCGGACCTGGACAAGATGAGCCAGGCGCTGGCGCGGATGATCGAGGAGGATCCGTCGCTACGTGTGGAGCGGGATCCCGACACGGGCGAGACGATCGTCTCCGGCATGGGCGAGCCTCACGTCCAAATCGCGATCGAGCGGATGAAGCGTCGCTCGAACATCGAGGTCGATCTCGGGCTCCCACGCGTCCCCTATCGGGAGACCATCGCCGCGAAGACCAGCGCCGAGTACAAGCACAAGAAGCAGACGGGCGGTGCCGGCCAGTATGGACATGTGCTACTGGAGCTCGAGCCACTCGACAACGGCAAGGACTTCGAGTTCACCGATCGCGTCGTGGGCGGCGCTGTGCCCAGGAACTTCTTCCCGGCCGTCGAGAAAGGCATCCGCGACGCGCTCGCCGAGGGGCCGATCGCCGGCTTCCCGGTGGTGAATGTCCGTGCAACGCTCTACGACGGCAGCTACCACGACGTGGACTCCAATGAGATGGCGTTCCGCATTGCCGCAAAGGAAGCCTTCAAGAAGGGATTCATGTCCGGCCAGCCGACGCTGCTCGAACCGATCATGAAAATCCGTGTCGAGGTCACCGAGCAGTTCCTTGGCGACGTGATGAGCGACCTTAACACCCGGCGCGGCCAGGTGACAGGCATGGATACGAACGAGGACGGCACAACCGTTATCGAAGCAGAAGTGCCGGGTGGAGAGATCCAGCGATACGCGACCGACCTCCGCTCGATGACGCAGGGACGAGGAACGTTCACCTCCGAGTTCGTGCGCTACCAGCCGGTGCCCCATCACCTCGTCGACAAGATCATCGCAGAGGTGAAGGAACCGGCCGGCGTCAGCTGATCGACGGACCGGCTACACTCGACGCGATGAACAACGATGAGGAAGGGAGCCGATCGGCTCCCTTCCTCCTGTCTGGAAAGCAGGTAATGGTGAAGTCAGGACACGGCACGCAGGGTTCGCTCCCGGGCATGGAACCGCCGAAAGACATGGTCTTCCATATCGTCTTCGATGGTGGCTCGCTCGGGAACCCGGGAAAAGGTTACGGCAGCTACGTCATCACGTCTGACGACGAGGTCGTCCAGGCCGTGGATCGGATGGAGCATGGAGATCGCCTGACGAACAACCAGGCCGAATACATGACCCTCATCGCCGCCTTGAAGTCACTCGCAGCCGACCTTGGCGAGCACAGCAAGCAGGCGGACGTCGTCATCCATGGCGACAGCCAGCTGGTCGTCAAGCAAATCAACGGTGAATGGAAGGTCAAGCACGCGAACATGGTGCCGCTGGTGAAGGAGGCGCGCGAGCTGTTCAAGGCATTCCGCTCGTGCACCATTACCTGGCATCCGCGCGCGAAATCAGTCGAACGTCTTGGTCATTAGGGCGAAGGCTACTCTTCCCGGCCGCGCGGCGTCATTCGCATGAACAGGCCAAAGAAGATGAGAAAAGACACGACCGCGACAATTGCGGCTGCCATGAACGCGATGCCGAGCAGGAACTTCAGCGTCATCAAGGCGAGGACGGCGGCGACAAGCGCCGAGGTTAGCGCCTTCTGGTAGGCCTCGGAACGCGATGGTGCCAGGTGGGTCTGCGGTCGTCTTTCCATGCGAAAAGTATAGCGAAAGGATGAGGACCAGATGAAGCGGAAGCGCGTGTATCTCGCGTCGCCGATGGGATTCGCCGTCTCGACGCGCGGATTCATGGAGTATCTCGTCGGCGAGCTGGAAGCGCTCGTCGACGTCTCCAACCCGTGGGATGACACCCGGTTCGATGACGAGTTCGCGGCCGTCGCGGAGCTCGACAGCCGATCGGAAATCGAGGCGCGGCTGGCCCGGGTCAACAGTGAGTTGGGACGCGCGAACGCCGAGAGAATCGACGACGCGGACGCCGTCTTCGCGATCCTCGATGGCGTCGACGTCGATTCCGGCACGGCCGCCGAGATCGGCTATGCCTTCGCCAGGGGCAAGTACGTGTGTGGCCTGCGAACCGATTTCCGTCTGGCCGGAGACAATGCCGGCGCGATCGTGAACCTGCAGGTCCAATACTTCATCGAGGCCAGCGGTGGCAGGGTTGTCACCAGCGTGGATGACTTCGTCGCCCTCGCTCGAAGCCTGGCCTCCAACGAATAAGAGTCGACGCGTCTCATTGCGCGTATTGGAGCTCGATGCCACAATAGACCAAATGTTCTAGATGGTCGCAAGGAGTGAGACCGGCCCGATTTTCGGCCGAAGGGAGAAGCATGCGAAGCCAGGTTGTGCAATGGGACATCCACGCCACCGATGCGGTGACTCAGCGACGATTCTACTCGTCGGTCTTCGGCTGGCGATGCAGCCATCCGGACGATCCCGACCAGTACGGATGGATGATGGACCAGGATGAATCCATGCTCGGCGGCATCGGCCAGGCTCGCCCTGGCGAAACTCCCGGCCTGAGCTTCTTTGTCCAGGTCGATGACGTCGCCGCCACGGTCGCGCAAGCAGAGCAACTGGGTGGCGGCACGTATTGGGGACCACTGAGCTTCGATAACGGCATGGTGACGGCCTGCATCTCCGACCCGCGTGGAAACGGCGTCTTGCTCATCGAGCCATCGCGCGACGGCGAGCCATACGCATCTTTTCCTCCCGTGACGACCTTCGCGTGGACGTGGGACATCCAGACGCCTGAGCCCGATTCGCTCGCATCCTTCTACGAATCGCTTTTTGGTTGGACATGGACCGGCCTCGGGGACCAGGGCTGGGGAAGGTTGGAGCCGGGGAAAGACGGCGGCCCCGAAGGCGGCATCACCCGCGACGATATCGACCGGGTGATCATCGCCATCCGCGTCGATGATCTGCACGCAGCTGTGGCGGCCTTCGAGCGAGAAGGCGGCTCCGTGCTGCGAGAACCGCACCATATCGGTGGATCGCTCAACATCGCGACGTGCATCGACCCGGAAGGGAACCACATCGGGCTGTTCCACTTCGCTGACGTCGAGGTGAGCGACGTTCGCGAACCCTCGGTTACTACCGGCTAGACACGGATCCAGCACCCCGCCGACTCTTTCAAGGACGGTCGGCTGCTCGTATCGAAACTGGTTTCCGAATCCGGTTGCACGCCGGAGATTCACCGCGTATACTTCGGCGTGCTGAGGGCGATTAGCTCAGCTGGTTAGAGCGCCACGTTGACATCGTGGAGGTCACTGGTTCGAGTCCAGTATCGCCCACCGCAGGCCGGTTCCTGACATGGAACCGGCCTTTTTGTTTATCATGACGCCATGATGAACCGACTGCTGCGCTTCCACTCCCCTGACCTCTCCACCAGGACCTCCACCGAGACGCATCGATGACCCGTACCTATCGAAGATCCAGCCTGCTGCTCCTGGTACTCGCCACCTTCCTGATGCCCCTCGTCACGATGGCACAGGAAGTTCCGGAACTACAGATCAATTCATCCCGGTACATCGTCATCAACGCCGACACCGGTGAGGTCTATGCTCAGCGTGATGCGCACGAGCAAGTCGCGATCGCCAGCCTCACGAAGGTCTTCACTGCCGTCCAGGCCGTGAATATGGCATCGCTCGATACTCCGATCACGACAAAGGAATTCGACCTCCAGCCCGCTGATGCGACAACCATGGGTTTCGGTCCCGGAGAGACCTACACCCTCCGCGACCTGATTTACGGCATGATGCTGCCCTCGGGGAACGACGCCGCCTACGCGATCGCCCGACACCTCGGCTATCAGGAAGGCGACACGGACGAGGAAGCGGTCGAACGGTTCATGGACCTGCTGAACCAGCGCATCGAGGATATGGGCCTGGAGAACACCCACCTCGAGAATCCCGATGGATGGGGCGTTCCCGGGCACTACTCATCCGCCGCCGATGTAGCCGCGTTCATGCAATACGCATCCGAGTATCCCTTCCTCGTAGAGGTGATGGGGACCTCCTCCTACACAACCTCCAATGGCGCGATCACGGTCACGAACTCCAACAAGATCCTGAACAGCTATGCGCCGCTTGTCGCCGGGAAAACCGGATACGACTGGGACTCAGGTTGGTGTCTCGTCACGCTTGCCGAGTCAGATGGCGCCCGGATGATCGCGGTGACTCTGGATGGCGTCGCGCCGGACGACTGGTACGACGACAACATGGTGTTGCTGGAGCATGGATTCGATACCAACCGCGAGATCCTGGCGGGACGCGAATCGTTCGATGGCGAGGTCGTGAGCTGGTCGTATCCGGATGCGGCCGAGCTGGCCTCCGCAGGCGAGCGCCGAACCTCCGTCAGCGGCGAGCAAGCGATGGCAGATATTCCGCAGCCGGTAACACGGAACGAGCGAGGGACCACGGCCGACAACGTAGGCGAAGGACTCCCCTTCGAGCCTGCGTCCGCAGGCCCGGTCCTTGCCGGACTCGCCGCGTTCGGCTTGATCGGCCTTCGAGCCGCCTCGCACTGGCGTGATGCCGGTGGAACCCGCGACCTTTCCGGCATCCGCCGTCTCCTGCCTCTGGGCCGGCCAGGGTCGCGATAGTCCCTGTCCTCACGCCTACGACACCGTTCAACCGCCGTGCATTCCCATCGACGGTGAGGATCCGGCATTGCCACATTGCCAACGCTCACCTACAATCGCGCAATCCGAAAACCCACCAGGGTCCCCGCCAATCCCTTCACGTCGAGTGTCGATAAAGAGACAGGGAGTACGCACATGACCGCAGGACCTCTTCACCACCTCTTCGAACGATTCACCTCAGGCGAGATTGACCGACGCGGCTTTGTCCGTGGCGCGGCCGCTCTTGGCGTAAGTGCATCGGTAACGAGATTCCTCATGGACACGGCCGCTGCGCAGAACGCCACGCCAGCGTCAACTCCGTCCCTTGTCTACGACGCGGGTACGGAAGGCCAGGAACGTGGAGCGGGCGGAGAACTTCGGATCATCCAGTGGCAGGCTCCGACTTCGCTCAGCCCGCATGTTGTCGGCGGTTCCAAGGACTACCTTGGCTCCCTCCCTGTGATGGAGCCATTGATGCACCTCGGCGTCGAGGCGGAGCTCATCCCGAACCTCATCACGGAGGTCCCATCGCTCGACAATGGCGGGCTCTCCGACGACATGACAAGCGTCACGTTCCATCTCCTGCCGGACGTGACCTGGAGCGATGGCGAGCCGTTCACCGCCGAGGACGTGAGGTTCACGATCGAGTGGGTTCAGGACTCGGACAACGGCGCCGTCAGCTCAGGAGTCTTCGAACCGATCGCCGGATCTGAGGTCCTCGACGAGCTCACCATCCGGGTCGATTTCGATGGTCCCAACCCGTTTTGGTCCGATGCCTTTGCCGGCACCAGTACCGGCTTCGTCTATCCGAAGCACATTCTCGAGGTTGGCGGTGACGCTCACGACACGTTCATGTCCAACCCGATCGGAACCGGGCCGTATGTCGTCGAATCCTTCACCCCGAACGATCAGGTGGTCTACGTCGTCAACGAAAACTACCGGGAGCCAAACAAGCCCTATTTCAGCCGCATCGTCCTCAAGGGCGGCGGTGATGCGGCCGCGGCGGCGCGGTCGGTCCTTCAGACAGGCGATTACGACTATGCCTGGAACCTGCAAGTCGAGCCTGAAGTCCTGCTCGGTATGGTTGACGAGGGAGATGGGCCCGGCGAGATCCTCGAGTTCCCGGGTGTCGCCGCCGAGAAGCTGAACATCAACTTTTCCGACCCGAATACCGAAGTCGACGGTGAGCGATCTCATAAGGACACCCCGCATCCCATCCTCACGGATATCAAGGTTCGTGAGGCGATCGCAAAGGGCATCGACCGCCAGACGATCGCAGACGAGTTCTACGGCTTCGGCCAGCAACCCTCCGCGAACATCCTCAACGGCGCGCCGGAGATCGAGTCACCAAACACGGTGTGGGAATTCGATCTCGAAGCTGCAGCCCAAGCCCTCGAAGATGGTGGCTGGGTCCTGGATGGAGACGTCCGCAAAAAGGACGGGATGGAGCTGAGCCTCACCTATGCCACGAGCGTCAACTCTGTTCGCCAGAAGACCCAGGCCCTCGTGAAGTCGAACCTGGAGAGTATCGGCTTCCGGATCGCGCTCGAGCAGGTCGACGCAGGCGTCTTCTTCGACTCCGCTGAGGGGAACGAGCAGAACGCGGTTCACTTTTACTGGGATCTGAGCGAGCAGCAGAACCTCCCCAACTCTCCCCGCCCGATCGACTACATGGAGCTCTGGTACGCGGGTCCCGACGGCTCGAACATCGCCCAAAAGAGCAATGCCTGGTCTGGCGGCAACTGGGTCCGCTACCAGAATGAGGATTACGACGCCGCGTTCGAAGCAGCGCGAACCGAAACGGATCCCGAGCGTCTGGCTGAGCTCTTCATCGAGATGAACGACATCCTGATTATGGACCACGCCCTGGTTCCGCTCGTCGTTCGGGGAACGCCCGGCGCTATCAGCAAGCGACTGAGAAGGGAAAACGTCGCTCCTGCCCCCTTCTCGTATGACTATTGGAATATCGCGAACTGGAACCTTGCGGAGGAGTAGTAACGGTGCGACAGATTGACATTACCCGCCTGACTCCGTAGGATTTGCAGCACAATCGAGTTCATGCGTTGAGCAGGACATGTCCCTCGGCACGACGTGCCAGCGAGCCCGGAAATGGTGAAAGCCGGGTCACGAATCGGCCGATTCGGATACCACCTGTGAGCAGACGCGCGAACGGCGTTCACCGCCGCTAGCGTTGTCCGGGTACTCCCGTTACAGGGTGAATCAAGCGAGCATCGCGCCGACCTCCTGGCCAATGCTCGGAATGAGGGTGGAACCACGTCGGCCCGGCGTCCCTTTGGGATGCCGGGCCGTACTGATTTTCAGGACCAATCCACTCAGGAGGACTCACATGTCTGCCGAAGTTCAAGACGTCCAGCACATGGACATCGCGGTCGATACGGAAGACCGCGAAGCATTCGAGCTCGCGCGTATGCGCCACTCCGCCGCCCACCTCATGGCCGAGGCCGTCCAGGACCTGTTCCCTGAAGCCAAGTTCGGGATCGGTCCGGCGATCGACAATGGCTTTTACTACGACTTCGATCTTCCGCGCCCCCTGACGCCCGACGATCTCAAGCAGATCGAGAAGCGCATGCTCAAACTCAGGAACAAGGGCGAGAAGTTCGAGAA
>DATGPC010000302.1:0-2392 GCA_035305265.1 Thermomicrobiales bacterium
CCGAAGCCGAAGAAAGCGCTTCCCGAAGACGACGTCGCCACCGCCGTCGTCGTCGCCCCCTCCGGCCGCTTCCTCCTGACCCGGCGACCGGAGGACGGATTGCTCGGAGGGATGTGGGAGTTCCCGGGCACGGCGGTCCGGGCGGGAGAGACGATCGCGGACGCCGCGCGCCGGGCTGCGATCGAGGCGCTCGGAGACACCACGGGCACGCACGCCGCCGTCACGGCCATCGCCCCGGTCCCGCTCGGCGCCGTCGTCCACACGTTCTCGCACCGTCGCACGACCTACCACGCGTTCCGCCTCGACCTGGACAACGAGCCGGCGAATCACGACGCCGCCGCTTCGAGCGCAGGCCGCGCATGGGTCGCACCCGGCGACATTGCCGGCTACGCCCTGCCCACCGCTCAGCTCCGCATCATCGCCATGGCCCGAGAGGACGGGGGCAGCGGGCGCGGCCGGCGCCGACCGGGCATTCAGCCGGGGCGCGGCGGAGACCACGAGGAGAACGACGGCGGCGCGTGAGGCGCGCTCCGGGCGCGACAGGAGTGGCTCGGGCGACGCGGCCCCGGGGGGGGGACGGCTGCTCCGGTGGGCGCGCGGGCGTACCCGAGTGCACAACCGGCGGTGAACGAATGTTTATTGTGCGATTGGGTGTACCCGGGAAGCGCCCGTCCGGCGCCCCGGCCGGTAGGGAGGGTGCGCCATCAGCACTGTAGTCGACGGTTGCAAACTCGACTGGATGGCGCGCCTTCCTTAGATCATCTGGAGTATCTCGTCGAAAAGGAGCTGGGAAAGTGAAGGATTACGACCGAGGTGGAGAACAGCGGTTGTTCCAACAGCATGCAGGGACATCGATGGTGCCACGGGAGGAATTCAGAACCGCCGCATTTCGGCGGTTTGGCGTGCTTGCATGCTGTGCTGTCGTGATCCAGACCGCGTGTAGTGAGTGGCCCTCCGGGGACAATGCCTTTGTGGAAGTCGAAGACTCTGCGAGCGTGCAGATCGTGACGAACGCCCAAGCTGCCTTGGCCGAGGGAAGCGAGTACGCTCTTGCCGAAACGCCCTTGCTGACCATCGGAGCCAATGAAACTGCTGCGCCGCCGCTGTTCGGCGTTACGGACGCGACGAGGCTGCCCAACGGGAGCATCGCAGTGGCGAACGACGGAACGTCGGAGGTCCTCGTATATGACTCCGTGGGGACGTACCTGTTCGCGTTTGGCCGTCATGGATGAGGCCCTGGAGAATGTCGCTCGCTCGACTGGATCGGTCTGTGGCCTGGTGACTCGATCATGGTGTACGATGGCGGCTTGGGCCGGGTTTCCATCTTCAGCAGCAGCGGCGAGTTCGGCCGTTCGATTCGCCCCGGATCTGCGGACAACGGGTCTTTCCCAGATATCATCGGACGATTTGTGGATGGGACGTTCCTTGCGAAAGCATACAACCTTGACAGGTTGACGGTTAGCGTCACCTCCACCATCAAGGATTCATCAACATTTTATCTATATTCTCCGACAGGAGTTCAGGATCGCAAGATCGGTAATTTCTTGAATGATGACATATTCCTCCTGCTTGGCCAAAATGGGCGCATGATCGAGCGAATCTGGATGGTGCCGCCGTTCGCACGTCGTACACAGATCGCCCTCGATCAGGACCGGTTCTACGCCGGGGAGGCCGAACGATTCGAGATCGCGCAGTATTCCGCCAGCGGTAGCCTTGTGCGAATCATTCGGCTTGCCAACGCTTCCAGGCCCGTAACCGAGGCCGCGATCGATCAGTACAGGCAAGCCCAACTCTAGGGTGCCAAGAGTGAGGCCGGGAAGCGGGAGACCGAACGCCGCATCGCCCAGATGCCCTTTCCTGAGACCATGCCCGCGTATGGCAAGTTGCTCGTGGATCCCGCTCGGCGGCTGTGGGTCACCAGCTACCAAGCACCCGGTGAGCGGCGATCCCACTGGACCGTGTTCGATTCTGTCGGCGTACTACTTGGAATCGTAAAGGCCCCGGACGGTTTCGACGCGTATGAAATCGGTCTTGATTATGTTCTAGGCCGTTACATCGAGGAGGACACCGGTATCGAGCTCGTTCAGGTTTACAAGCTAATCGACAATACAAGCCGAAACGACCGATTCGAGTAGCACGTGCTCTAGAATCTGTTGCGGCTGTGGCGCGGGGGCAGCCAGGAGCAGTACGTCGCATGGAGTCGTGCGCCCAATCGCACTATCGACGGTCTCCGCGCATCGAATGTTCGGTAAGGGGCAATAATTCGCCCCATCCGATCAACGAAATCGCTCGATCGCCTCGATGGCGCGATCGGGGCGAATATTTCACCCCGATCGATCAACCGTGGCAGAAAAGGCGATGATTGTGCGATTGGGGACGCGGCCGCCGGGGG
>DATGPC010000303.1:0-18837 GCA_035305265.1 Thermomicrobiales bacterium
ATTCTTCAACCACTCGACGCTGACCAAATCCCCGGGAAGTTTCACTCCAGACATTGCCTGATCCTCCATGCCGACAACCCCTTGGCTCTGCCGGATACTACCGATGACCGGGCGTTCCGAGGGAGTCGTTGCTATCATGCCGTAGATATGTCCGCGGTAATCGAGCAGACGTTCCATCCCCCGCCGCGACGACGTCACATCCAGTCTGACCGATCTGCGCCCAGGGGATTTCGTCCGTGACCTCACGCAAATGTACCGCGACGTTCATTGTCACCGTCATGTTGCTCCTCACGGCAACGCCCGTGTTCGCCGCTGAAGGGTCAGGAGAGGGCGGTGTGCAACATTGGGGCAAAGTGTTCCTGATGTTCGCCATCGTGCTAATGGCGGGCAAAATCGGGAATATCGTCGAGCGCTTCGGCCAGCCAGCCGTGATCGGCGAATTGCTGGCCGGGATCATCCTCGCGGTCTTTGGCTACGTTGGCTGGAAACTCATGGACGAGATCGCCACGAACGACTCGATCGCGTTCCTCTCCAGCTTTGGCGCACTGCTCTTGCTCTTCTCGATCGGGCTGGAGTCGAACCTGACCGAGATGAGGCGCGTTGGCCCGAACGCGCTGCTCGTCGCCGTCATCGGCGTCGTCGTTCCCTTCGTTTTCGGCACGTGGGTCCTCGGCCCGATCTTCTTCGGCGACGAGAGCTTCAACGCCCGACTCTTTCTCGGAGCGGCCCTCGTCGCCACCAGCGTCGGTATCACGGCGTCAGTCTTTCGCTCACTTGGCATCATCCGAACGCGCGAGGCGCAGACGGTACTTGGCGCGGCTGTCATCGACGATGTGCTCGGTTTGATCGTGCTTGCGGTCGTGTCTGCCCTCGCCAGCGGCGGTGATGTCAGTGCCGGCATGGTGGCCGAACTCGCGCTCAAATCCTTCGGATTCCTTGGTGGAGCGCTGATCCTCGGGACATTGACGGCGGGTCCGGTGTCCCGGCTGTTCAGCATCATCAGTGCCGGCGTGGGGATGAAGCTAGCCCTCACGCTCGCCTTCGCGTTAGGAGGTGGCTATCTCGCCGAGGTATTCGGCCTCGAGCCCATTATCGGGGCGTTTGCGGCTGGCCTGGTGCTCGACGCGGTTCATTTCCGCCACTACGACGACCCGGCGTTCGTTGGTCTCCTCAAGGCCATCGACTTCCGCGATGATCGCGACCGGGAGGCAGTCGATGCCATTATCGACCGGAGCCGGCATTCCCACGTCGAGGACCTGATCGGCTTCCTCAACATGATTTTCGTCCCCATCTTCTTCGTGTATACCGGGATCCAGATCGATATCGGCTCCCTCCTCCAGCCGGATCTCTATCTGGTCGCGCTCGTGATCTCCATTGTGGCCATCGCCGGTAAGCTGGTCGCCGGCGTCGCCGCTCGTGGCGATACGACCGAGAAGCTCCTGGTCGGAATCTCGATGGTGCCTCGCGGTGAGGTGGGCCTGATCTTCGCAGCGACCGGGAAATCGCTCGGGGTCCTGACCGACGAACTCTTCTCGATTATCGTGCTCGTGGTCATCACCACCACCTTCATCGCCCCACCGGTCATCGGCAAGATTGGGGCACGCGTCAGTGCTTGAGCGCTCCCGGAATTCGGATGATTCCAGGCGCCCTTTTTCCTTGACATGGGACGTCGCCAGGGCCTATACTCCCGTCTGCTGATGAGCGAACGAGCTCACGCGGAAGTGGCTCAGTGGTAGAGCATCTCCTTGCCAAGGAGAAGGTCGCGGGTTCGAATCCCGTCTTCCGCTCCACGAAACGGCGGACCAAATGGTCCGCCGTTTTTGCATATGCGATGGTGACGCGGCAAACGCGGTAGAATCCGTGTGCACGGCACCTGCTGGCACATAATGCGGGCGTGGCGGAATGGCAGACGCTGCGGACTTAAACTCCGTTGGGGCAACCCGTGCGGGTTCGACTCCCGCCGCCCGCACCACTCTCACACCTCGACGCGATACGTCAGCTCCAGCTCATCGCCCGGACGGCCACGGATGAGCCAATCGTGTCGCGGGGTTTCGATGAACGTCATCTCGATGTCGTTGGCCATAACACCGACAGACCCCTTCAAACTGGCGATCAGTCCCTCATAGAACGCCTTCTTGGTCTCAACAGATCGCCCCTCGAACAGCATGCATTCGATAATCAGGTAACGCTCGCTTCGATCCTCCGGCGCGAAGAAATAACCTTCGGGCATCGGGATGAACCGATGAAAGCGCTTGCTCTCTGGCAACCCCAGCACGTCAACCGCGACACGGTGAATGGCCATCGAGATGTCCTCTACTCGACCCTTCAGGAACCGTTCGTGACCGTAGATCTTGAACTGTGACATCCCCTGCTCCTTCCTGATGCCATGCGTGCCGAACGTGGGACCCGAAATTCCGGCCTCACCGTTCTCTCTGCCGTTTGGCGATGAGCATCTCCACACCGTCCAGGATGCGCTCTACGCCTTGCCTCGTGTCATCCTCGTCATCCCCATCGAAAACGCCCGCGTTGATCGCCTCCTCGACAGCCGGAAAGCGCCCGGGCGGCAACAACGCTCGGAGCGTCTCACCATAGGCCGTAATCGGCGCTGTCGATGTACCGGACTCCACAGCGGCTTCGAACGCCCTCGAAACCTCAATATAGATGCGTTCACTTCCAAGCAGGAAACTCGAAAGGGTCAGGTGCACTTGTAGCCGATCTCGAATATCCAGGCCGGTCTCGACCAGGGCAGTCAGGCCCGTTTCGAGCCACGCGATGTTGTTGGGGCCGACCGGAGGACGCGTGACGGGGATATCCATCAACCACGGCCGGGCCCGGAAAGCGCCAGAGAAATGACGCGCATAGGCGTGCATGCGTGCGCGCCACCCCTTCTCCTTGAGAATGCTCGCATCAGGTGGTCCGATCCCGGCATCGAACATCATCTCCAGAAGCTCGCCCTTGTTGGCGACATGCCGGTAGAGCGCCATGGTCGTAAAGCCTAGCCGGCGGGCAACCTTCGCCATCGATACGTCAGCCAGCTCCCCTTCGTCAGCGATCTGGATAGCAGCGGCGACGATGTCGGCAACGTTCAACGAAGGGCGTTCATCTGCCCGCGACAGATCGTCGCCCCAAAGGGCTGCAACGCCTGTAACCTTTCCCTCCGATTGCTGGTGTCGCGCCACGTGATCCTCCCGGAGTTGACTTTTCACATGCCATGTGCAAATGTGTACCACGCACACATCGGTGTATGACATACACACATTGGAGTTCGTATGGAACCTGTCATCATGACCCGGGACCTCAGGAAGTCATACAACGACAAGATTGTTCTTAGGGCCGTCAATCTGGAGGTAGCAGAGGGTTCGATCCACGCTCTCCTCGGTCCGAACGGCGCGGGCAAGACCACCCTGGTGCGGATTCTCAGCACACTTGCAGTGCCGGATGGAGGCACGGCACGGGTGGCGGGGTTCGATCTCCTGCGCGAGAGCACCAAGGTCAGGGCAGCGATCAGCCTGACGGGCCAGTACGCCGCCCTGGATGAGTCCCTCACAGGTCGCGAGAACATGCTGCTGATGGGTCGCTTGTGGAAGTTCGACCGGCACGAGGCGTATCAACGCGCGGCCAAACTCCTCGACATGCTGGAGCTTTCCCACGCTGCCGACCGCCTCGTGCAGACCTACTCTGGCGGTATGCGACGCAAGCTGGATCTCGCCATGAGCCTCATCGCCAAACCGCGCGTGCTGTTCCTCGACGAGCCCACTACCGGGCTCGACCCACACAGCCGCAACGCCCTATGGGACATTGTCAGGAACCTTCGATCCGAAGGCGTGACCGTCCTGTTGACGACACAGTATCTGGAAGAGGCAGACCAGCTGGCAGATCGCATAAGCGTCATGGACGGCGGGAGGATCGTTACCGAGGGAACCTCGCACGATCTCAAACGACAGCTATCGAGCGAGATCATCTCCCTCTCGTTCGCGAATGAATCCTCCGCCCGGGATGCCCAAATTGTGCTTCACGAGGAATCCCTCCTGACCGTTGAAAGTCCGGCCTCGGTGCGTGTCGCGACGGATGGGAGCGGCAGGCATGTCTACGCGCTGCTCGGCCGGCTCAACGATGCCGGCATCAGGGTGGAACGAGTGACGATCAAGGAGCCGACGCTCGACGATGTGTTCCTCGCACTTACGGACTCGTCCCGGGAACGGGATGTGAAGGAGGCAGCATGAGTATGACGACGACATGGAGCCTTGGCGATTCGATTTCGATGTCCAGCAGGAGCCTCCGCATCCTCAGTCGCCAGATCGATACGTTGCTCATCACCATCCTGCTGCCGGTGTTCCTGATGTTGCTCTTCGTCTATGTGTTTGGCGGAGCCATGGACGTGGGCACGGATTACGTGCAATACGTCGTGCCCGGGATCATCGTGCTCTGCGCCGGGTATGGCGCCGCGGGAACGGGTGTCTCCGTCGCCAGCGACATGCAATCCGGTGTGATCGACCGCTTCCGGTCCCTTCCTATCGTCAGCTCATCCGTCCTCATCGGCCATGTGGTGGCATCTTTGACGTCGAACGTTGTGTCGACGACTCTGGTGTTCGTCGCGGCCTTCGTCACAGGATTCCGGACCGATGCGAGTCCGCTGGATTGGCTCGGTGTGGCGGGCCTCCTCGTGCTGTTCGTCCTTGCGGTCTCGTGGACAGCCACGGCAGTTGGCCTGGCGGTCAGGAACGTTGAGGCGGCCAGCGGCGCTTCGTTCATCATGCTCTTCCTACCGTACCTCAGTAGCGCCTTCGTTCCCACCGACACAATGCCGTCAGCACTCCAGGCGATTGCCCGGCACCAACCGTTCACCCACCTGATCGAAGCCCTCCGGACGCTCCTGCTCGGGTCCGACCCGGGAAACTCCGTATGGCTCGCCATCGCCTGGTTTGGCGGGATCCTCGTTGTCGCCTTCATCGCCGCGACACAACGATTCCAACGCATGACTTCGTAGGAAGCAAAAGGGGCGGACGATAGCTCGTCCGCCCCTCTTGGCAATCTTGACCGTCTACAAGGACTACGCCTCCAGCTGGAGCCGATCCTTCGTGTAAGCGGTCACCTCATCCAGCAGCTTCTGGTTGCCGGCGAGCTTCACACCATGGACCGGGACAAGCTCCTTCAGGGGCTCCTGCCACGCCTTGTAGCGATCCGGGAAGCAGCGCTGGATCAGCTCCAGCATGATCGATACGGCCACCGAGGCGCCCGGAGACGCCCCAAGGAGCCCGGCAATCGTGCCATCGTCCGCCGTGATCAACTCCGTACCGAACTCGATGGCGCCGCGCTTCGTCGCCGTGCGCTTCATGGTCTGGACGCGCATCCCCGCATGGGTCAGCTCCCAGTCCTCCGCGTTCGCGGTCGGCACGAAGTTTCGAAGGACTTCCACCCTGGATGCATGCTTCTGCAGCACCTGCTTCACCAGATAGGTCGTCAATGCCATCTCGTCCCTGGCGACGGTCAGCATGGTCGGGATATTGTCCGGCTTGATCGACTTCGCGAGATCCAGGACCGAGCCGCGCTTGAGGAACTTTGGCGAGAACCCGGCGTACGGCCCGAAGAGCAACACCCGCTCTCCGTTGACGACCCGCGTATCCAGGTGTGGCATCGACATGGGCGGCGCCTTGACTTGCGGCTTTCCGTACACCTTCGCGTTGTGACGGGCGATAACATCCTTGTTGGTACAGCGCAGGAACTGGCCGCTCACCGGGAAGCCACCGTATCCGTTCGCCTCCCGGATACCGGATTTCTGCAGCAGATGGATCGCATGTCCACCGGCACCGACGAAGACGAACTGCGCGTCTACCTGGCGAACCTCGCCGGAACGACGGTTCCGGGTCGTCACGCGCCAGCGGTTATCGAGCAACTTCTCGAGATCGACGACTTCCTGGTTCGTCTCGACCGTCGCACCGTTCCGCTTCATCGCGGCGACCAGTTGTCGCGTGACCTCGCCAAAATTGACATCGGTCCCGTCGATCGAACGGGTCATCGCGATCGGCTCGTTGCCGGTACGCCCCTCCATCATCAACGGGGCCCACTCGGCGATCCGATCCCGATCCTCGGTGTACTCGATCCCTCCAAAGAGCGCATTGCCCTTCAGCGCGTCGTAGCGACGCCGTAGAAAGGCAACGTCGTCGCGTCCCGAGACATAGCTCATATGGGGCACCGAGCGCACGAAACGGCCTGGATCCGACATCAGCCCTTGCTCCACCAGCTTTGCCCAGAAGAGCCGTGTCTCGTGGAACTGCTCGTTGATGAGCGCGGCCTTTGCCGTCTCGATCTCCCCATCCCGCTCCGGCGTGTAGTTCAGCTCGCACCAGGCCGCGTGGCCGGTACCCGCGTTGTTCCAATCCCCGGAGCTCTCGGTCGCGACGTCAGCGGCCCGTTCGAAGAGGGAGATGGAGCGCCCGTCACCGAGCTGCTGGAGCAATACCCCAAGTGTGGCGCTCATGATGCCACCACCAATTAGCACAACATCAACCTGGGGAACCGACGGGCTGGTCCCCCGGGTACCATTCTTCTTCGTGTGTAGATTCTTCACAAACGCTCTCGATCTGTCCCGCGACGAGGCCAGCCAGTGGATCCTCGCCCGTGTCCGAGTTTTCCCTGATGCATTATGCCAGTACACGGGTCATGCCGCATCAGCGAGCCCCAAGCATCACCGCTCGGGCTAGAATGGGTTCATGAGCGCAGGGACCATCGGGAGGCACATGGCTACACCAGCACGTCATCGCATGATCGCCCGGAACGGGCAGCACGAGACCGAGATCAAGAAATCGCGCTTCATCTGCTCCCTTTTCCGGGTAACGACCGAAGAAGAGGCGCGTCAACACATCGAGGCCGCCCGCAAGCGATATTGGGACGCGAACCACAATTGCACGGCATGGGCGATCGGGCCGGGGCTCCGGCTCCAGAGGTCAAGCGACGACGGCGAGCCTTCCGGCACGGCAGGAATCCCGATGCTGGAGGTCCTGCGGCGCCGGGAGATCACTGATACGCTGGCGATCGTGACCCGCTATTTTGGCGGCACGCTTCTCGGCGCTGGAGGATTGATCCGCGCCTATGGCGGAGCGGTCTCCGCAGCGATCGACGAGATTGGCGTCGTTGAGCGGAAGCCTCTGTCGGTGCTCACACTGGTCGCCTCCTATGACGATGCCGGTCGGATCGAAAACGCGATCCGCGCCAGCGATTACCCGCTCAACGATGTCGTCTACAGCACCGACGTCACGTTCGAGATGGTCATGGAGCCGGAACGGGTCGACGCATTCACCCACTGGATTCACGAACTGACCAATGGCGGCATCACGCCGGTCGATGCTGGCACGCGCTACGTCGAAGTCCCGGCACCAGCGACTCCTGAAGACGAAGCCGACACCTAGAACGGTCACGACGAGAGAGGAAACGTATCTATGGATGGCAAGAACGGCCTGAAGGTGACGATCGATCCGCGCCGATGCATCGCAAATGCGAAATGCACCACCGCCGCCCCGGGCATCTACGTCCTGGACGAAGAAACCGGGGTTGCCGTGCTGGAGGATTTCGAAGGAGCCTCCGTCCAGCAGTTGTTCGCTGGAGCACGGGCCTGTCCGACGCAGGCGATCACGATTGAGCAGTTCGGCAGGCGAATGTACCCGCAGATCCAGCCGGCCATGTTCGGTGATCCCAAGCCGGGCGAAGAGGACGACGAAACGACAGAGTAAGGCTTCAGCAGGACAATGCGAAACGGCCCGGGTGGAGCTCCACCCGGGCCGTTTCGTTGGGTTCTGTAGGGAGTCGCCGGAGCGGCGTCGCCACCCCGGCGTGGATCTCTCCTAGTACATGCCACCCATGTCCGGGGAGGACGGCATCGCAGCCTCCTTCTCCGGCTTGTCGGTGATCAGGGCCTCGGTCGTCAGGATCATGCCCGCGATCGACGCCGCGTTGGCGACGGCCGAGCGAGTGACCTTGACCGGGTCGATGATACCGGCTTCCAGCATGTTGACGTACTCGTCCGTCAGCACGTTGTAGCCGATGTTCTTGTCGCCCTTCTCAGCCTGGATGGCGCGGACACGCTCGATGATCACGGCGCCGTCGCGGCCAGCGTTGGTGGCGATACCGCGCATCGGCTCCTCGAGAGCGCGGCGGAGGATGTTGACACCGGTCGCAATGTCACCCTCAGCCTCGATGTTGTCGAGCGCCTGGACCGCGTGGACCAGCGTGACACCACCACCCGGGACGATGCCCTCTTCAACGGCGGCACGGGTCGCGCTCAGGGCGTCCTCAACGCGGTGCTTCTTCTCCTTGAGCTCGGTCTCGGTCGCGGCACCAACCTTGATGACGGCAACGCCACCGGCGAGCTTGGCGAGGCGCTCCTGCAGCTTCTCGCGGTCGAAGTCGGACGTGGTGGTCTCGATCGCGGCGCGGATCTGCGCAACGCGGCCCTCAACGTCCTCCTTGGAGCCCTGGCCATCGACGAAGGTCGTCTCGTCCTTGCGGGAGACAACGCGGCGAGCGGAACCAAGGTCCTCCATGGTGACGCTGTCGAGCTTGCGACCGACCTCTTCCGAGATCACGCGGGCACCCGTGAGGGCGGCGATGTCGCGGAGCATCTCCTTGCGGCGGTCACCGAAGCCCGGCGCCTTGACGGCGAGGGACTGGAAGCGGCCCTGGAGCTTGTTGACAACGAGGGTCGCGAGGGCTTCACCATCGACATCCTCGGCGAGGATCACCAGCGCCTTGCCAGTGCGGGCAACCTGCTCGATCGTCGGCAGGATGTCCTGGATCGAGGAGATCTTCTTGTCGGTGATGAGGATGAACGGATCCTCGAACTCGGCGACCATGGCCTCCGTGTTGGTCACGAAGTACGGCGAGATGTAGCCACGGTCGATCTGCATGCCCTCGGTGTACTCGGTCTCGAACTCGAAGCCCTTGGACTCCTCGATCGTGATGACACCGTCCTTACCGACCTTCTCCATGACGTCGGCGATCAGCGAGCCAATCTCGTCGTCAGCGGCGGAGATGGACGCAACCTGCGCGATGGCGTTGCGGCTCTCGACGGAGGTGGCCAGCTCGAGCACGTGGTTGACGACCGCATCGGCCGCCTTGTCGATACCCTGCTTCAGGAGCATCGCGTTCGCGCCGGCGGCGATGTTGCGGAGCCCCTCGTGGACGATCGCCTGGGCCAGGACCGTGGCGGTCGTGGTACCGTCACCAGCGGCATCGTTGGTCTTGGTCGCGGCTTCCTTGAGGAGCTGCGCGCCCATGTTCGCGAACGGCTCCTCGAGCTCGATCTCCTTGGCGACCGTCACGCCGTCGTGGGTGACCGTCGGGGCGCCGAACTTCTTGTCGATCGCAACGTTGCGCCCCTTCGGGCCCAGCGTGGTCTTGACGGCGTTCGCGAGGGTATCGACACCCTCCTTGAGCGACGCGCGCGCCGACTCGTTGAACTCGATGATCTTCGACATGTGTACTCCTCCAGTTGTTCAGGAATGGTCTCGGTGAAGGCCGGGCAGACTACTTCTCGATAATCGCCAAGACGTCCTTCTCGGCGAGGATCAACAGATCCTGGTCGTCAAGCTTGAACTCGGTACCTGCGTACTTCGCGAAGAGCACCTCATCGCCGACCTTGACGTCCATCTCGACGCGGTCGCCATCATCATCGCGGCGGCCCTCGCCAGCAGCGATCACCGTGCCGCGCTGCGGCTTCTCCTTGGCCGTGTCCGGCAGAACAATGCCGCTGGCCGTCATTTCCTCTCGGGAAGCCGGCTTCACGACAAGCCGATCACCGAGCGGCTTGAGATTCAGCTTGAGTTCGGTATCCGCCATGGTCCAACTATCCTCCTGTAACAACCTGACTCCAGTGAGTCTATGAACTTGACTCAATCCGTAGCAACAGTCCTCAATGAGTCCGTGTTGCGTTCGGTTCCGGATACAGACTATCACAGCGATTAGCACTCATCAAGTGGAGAGTGCTAATCGATTTCGGACAGATGCGGTCCCTGACCAGGACACAAACAGGCCGGAGAGGTGCCTCCCCGGCCTATCCGTCAATCTTCACTTGTTCCATCGATCAGGACCCGATCGCCCGGCTGATCTCACGCGGGGTAAAGGTGCTTACCAGATCGAGCCCGTCCACTGTGACGAGGTCCTCTGCATCGGCATAGGCATCCGCAACTTCCTCCGGCGCGCCGAACATGGTGATGAGCGCGACGGTGTCACCACCATCGATATCGATCACTTCCTGGATAAGGATCAACTCCTCGCCGTCGTTGCTATAGGTCAGGTACACGACGGCAGCGGAATAGCGTCCACTATCGGACACCAGGATCTCGGCATCCTCATGGACCATATCGACGATGTAGTCTTCGGACTCCCACATATCCACGAAGTCCGCGGGCTCGGCGTTGTCGGCCGGCATGACCTGGATCATCATCGAGGCATTGCCTTCGAGCCAGAAAAGGATGACGTGGTCGATCCCGTTCTGCGTATCCGAGTTCGCCGTCAACTCCCATTCCTTGTCGACGCCCCATACCGAGTCGTCCCATTCAACGGAGTAACCGTACTGCAGGCTTTCGAACTCGCTCTCCGACACGAGGCCCTGAGATTCGAGATCAAGCTCGCTCGTACCTGCATCCTGCTCACGACTCCGCTCCCGGGTCGTCCCCGGGTCTTCGCCGGACTCGATCTTCGCGTCGGTGCGCCGGCCACGGGTAGACCCCGTATCATCGTCCGGTTCTTCTGATTGGCGGTTCAGGCTTCCGCCTCCGTCGACCAGTTCCTCGATCTCATCGAAATCCAGTCCGGAGAACATGCCATCCCCTTCAAACTCGACGGCGAGATTGAAGGTATCGAGATCGTCGAGGAAATCGGACTCCGGTGAGATGATGACTTCCACGTAGTGGTAGTCAGGGAAGCGCTCGGTTTCCACGTACACGAGGATCAGCGCCTCCTCGCCGCCGGAAACCGTCGCGTCAAGCGACCATGCCGATGTCGCGTCGGCGCCCGTTCCGACGTTCTCTGTCGATTCACTCAGCCCCGCCAGGTTCTCCAAAATCAGGTCGAGCGTCGATTCCGCGCTTGCTCGCGACCGAACGACCTGCACCAGTGCGATACCTTCCGTACCAGCGCTCTGGAATTGCACCTGCTCCATGCCAGGTGCGTCGACCGACGTGTTGACGATTTCGACATCATCGGAGACGGTCATCTCCGCGGCAACGACCTCGAATGTGTACTCCTCGCCTCCCGAGTTCCTGCCCCTTGAAGATCGGTCGTCGGCGTCCTGGTCTTCATCGCGGTCACGGGAGCGGCGGTCGCCGTCATCATCATCCCTGTCGCGGGAGCGGCTGTCATCCTCGTCGTCCTGGTCCCGGTCCCGGGACCGGGAGTTGTCATCATCCTGATCCCGGTCACGAGAGCGGGTGTTGTCCTCGTCGTCGCGGTCGCGGGTCCTGCTGTCATCTTCGTCATCGTCACGATCGCGAGATCGGCTGTCGTCATCTGCATCCCGGGATCGGGTCCGGCTGTCGTCCTCGTCGTCATCGTTCGATCGGCTGTCGCTGCCTCCGCCGGCGTAGATCTCTTCGAGCTCATCTACGTCAACTGCGGCCAGGAAGGGATCACCGCTAATCGAGATGGTGTCCTGCGCCTCGATCACGCTGTCAAAGAACAACGGCTCCGTTGCGTACAGGCCTTCCAGGAGATCGACGTTGCCATCGACGTCTTCCGTGACGGAGAGGAAATAGAGAAGGTCCTGACCATCCAGGCTGGCGAGAGCAAAGGTCCACACGACCTCGCCGTCCTCCACCATATCGAGGACCTCGAATTCGTCGACCTCCTCCTCGAATTGGGAGTTGTACAGCTCCATGGTTTCCAGGTTGGTGTCCGAGTCATCGTACAAAGCAACCTGGGCAAAGGCTCCGTCCCCGCGGATCTGAATGGTCTCTCCCTCACCACCCGGATATGACTGGACGTTTGCCCCGCTGATCTCGAAATCGGATCGCGTCAACTCGATATCGATGTCGCTGATCTCTGACTGGAAGAAGTCCGGCTCGAAGTCAAGATCCTGCGCGGATGCCGACGGGATACTCACCATACTGGTCAGGATCACGGCGACAGCCAACAGAACCCGAGCACGGACGATTGACCATTTCATCTGACGTCTCCTGGCGAATACGCCTCAGAGGATCGTACTGAGGCGCCGAATTGTTCAGTGCTGGCATGTCGCGTATCGGCCGGTCAACGCGACGGCCAGGAATTTTGAGTCCCGGATCGGACCGTGCCCCGCAGCGTCCCCCCGATCGGGGTCGCGATCGGCTCAGTCGCCCTGGTCTTCGTCGTCTTCGTCGACCGGATCCCGGTCACGATTCCGCGACGAGTCATCCGCTGCGTCATCGGTATCGCCGCTCTCCGGAGTCGCGCCATCGCGGTATGGGCCACCCTCGACCAGTTGCTGGAGTTCGTCGAGATCGACATCGTCCATGAACGGCTCGCCGTCGATCGTGACAGCACCGTTCGCGTCCTCAACGGCGTCCACGAGATAGCCATCGAGTGTCAACACACTCTCGAGCAGATAGATGTCGTCATAGACGCTGGCTTCAGCCTGCAGGTAGTAGGCATAGTCATCGCCATCGATCGTCGCGATCGCGTAGGACCATGAGACGTCGCCATCCTGGCCGCTATCCACGATCTCGAGATCATCCGCGTCCTCAGCCAGGAGCTCGATCCACATGTCGATGGTGTCCGCAGGCGAATCCTCGTCATCGAACAGGGAAATCTCGAGAACGCTCGTGTCCGAGCTGATGTAGATCAGCTCGTTCTCGCCGTCCACGTAGTTCTGCTGGTACACGTCGTAGATCGAGAATTCTTCACTGCTGATCTCGATCTCGAAGCCGGTCAGCATCGATTTGAAGTAATCCGGCTCGAAGTCCGGCTTTGGCGAGCCCTGGGCGGCGAGTCCCGAGGTACTCGCCGCCAGGGTGGTCATCACCAAGACGACCGCGACGAACGCGCGTGGTATTCGATCAAACGCTCTCATGGCTTGTCTCTTCCGTTCATGACTGCGTCGACCTCCAACATCACGCCCGGCACAGTCGTCCTCCGCAATCGTTACTCGGCCAACTCAATCAGGTCCGCCACGTCGATGCCCGTGAACATGCCCTCACCGTTGACCAGGACCGACTCCTGGAAAGTCACGAACTGGTCCTCGAACATCCGCTGGGGCGCCATGAATAGTTGGAGCATGTGCATGTCCGGGAACTGGCTGCCATCCGCGAAGGCGTACACGTACATGTCTGAGCCGTCGAAGGAGACCGTATACATCGTCCACGCGACATCACCCTCAACGCCGCTGTCGATTTCTTCCGCCTCTTCCATCTCGCCCGTGAACCCGGTCATGAACCCGTTGAGTGTATTGCGCGGGCTCACCTCGTTACTGAGCACACTGACGGTGCCAATGCCGCCATTTCCGACGAGGAGAACCTGTTCGTAGGTCCCTTCCTCGATTTGGACGTCGCTGATCGAGACCGGCGAAGACACTTCAACTTCCAGGTCGGCCGACTCATAAGCATAGGTCTCGGCGTCCTCGCTCCCGGCCGAATCGCGTCCGGACCCGCCGGTTTCCGACACATTCTCATCGTCCGCCGGTGTCGCCTCGTCGTCGGCGACTGGAGCCTCACCGATCATCGCCTCCAGATCGTCAGCGTCGTGCTCGACGAAGACGTATCCGCCATCGACGCTCACCGACTCCTGCACGAGGTCGAAGAGATCGACGAAATCATCTCCGCCAAAGAGCCCGGCCACGAGCTGGAAATCATCGACGTAGGCATTTTCGGCCTCGACGTAGACGTGCTGGACATCGCTATCCGGATCGGCGACCTGCGCCAGCCCCCAGGCGAAATCTGGCTCGACCGCGCCATCGACCTGCTCGGCCCCATCGATGTCACCGATGGTCGAGGCAATGGTGTTTTCCACGTCATCGGTCGAGCCGAAGCCGATCATCAGGAACCCGTCTCTCGTCTCGAGAAAGATGAGCTCGTTCTCGCCATCAGGGGAGATGCGCTCGTCCGCCAACTCCCAGTCCGACGAGAACGTAATCTCGACACCGGTCAGCTCCGATACCCAGGTATCGTCCGACCGATCGAGCGATTGCGCCGCGACCGGCACGGCTCCCCCGGTGAGGCCAACAATCGCCACCAACATGAACATTCGAAAGACCGTCTGAACCCGATTCACGCTTCCTCCGTTCTCCACAGCTTGCACAGCATGGAACCACCTGGTGCTACGATCCAAACGGCCCGGGCACCGATATGGTTCCTTCCTTCGATACCCGCTGTTGCCTGATCACGCGAAACAACAAGAAAAAGGCAACGAGGGGAGAACTCCCCTCGCTGCCTTTTTGGGTCGCAATTTCCTGACCCGGTTAGTCGCCAATCGCTCGGCGGATCTCGCGAGTCGAGAAGGTGCCCGTCGACGGCTCGCCAGCCACTTCGACGCCCTCTTCTGCATCCGCGATGGCGTCCGCCGCGTCTGCCGGAGTCGACGTCACGTAGACGAAAGCGAAAGTCTCGCAGCGCCGGTCGAGACAAACCGCCTCCTGGTAGTAGACGAGGTCCATGTCGTCATCCGGCACCAGCAGGAGCACAGCGCCGCGATCGCGCGACGACTCGGCGAGGAGCACCTCGGTCCCTGAAGGCATCCCTTCGAGATACTCGTCAGACTGCCAGTAATCCACCATGATCTCGGGCTCGAAGTCCGGCTCGACACCAATCGCGACCTCGAAGATGCCGTCACCATCGAGCCAGGTGAGCACGACCCAATCGATGCCCGACTCGGTATCCGAGCCGATCGGATCTGACAACGATGGATCGAATTCCCAACGGTCGTCCCAAAGGACATCGATATCATGTTGCGGGCTGACGTACTCGTCGTCGGCGACAAGGCCAAGCTCTTCGGCATCGACCGAGTCACCGCGAGTCGAGCCCCGGTCATCTTCGTCAGGATCCTCTACGTCCTCGTCGTCCTGCGGGATACGTCCGCGGCTACCGGTCTCGGAGACGTTGAGGTCCTCATCCGGATCGAAGTCATCCTCGTCTTCTTCCGCCGGCGTAGGCTGGGCAACCTCGGTTGGCGTTTCCTGCGGGGCCTCCGTCGGATCCGGTGTAGTGCTGCTTCCTGTTGTCGTCTCGTCACCAGTGGAGGAACCAGAAGCTCCAGCCGTCGTGAGCATCTGCTCCAGCGCCGTCAGGTCATCCTGCACTTGGCTGAACTGGAGGTTGAACTCCTCCAGCGCGGCAGACCGGCCAGCATCGTCGGTCGCATCGAACACCGCTGTGAACGCCGTCACCAGGCCTGGCAACTGGGCCGCGACGTCCTTGTAGGCCGCGTCGATGTCCTCGTAGCCGGCAGGTGCCACGATGGAGGCGGCGACATCCGGGTAGCCGGACCAGACCCCGAAGACACGGTCCAGCGTCGCGACCCCGGTGTCTTGCTCCGCCGTGTCATCGCTGACGAGCAACTGCACGCCGAGGACGAAGTCCTCGAAGCTGGTACGGATCGTCCCGACCTCGGCTGAGACCGCCTCGATGTATGCATCGCCTTCGGCCGATCCACCGGTGTCGGTTTCGGTCGTTGTGCCGGAGTCAGGATCGGTCCCTGTCGTGGTATCGGAAGCGGTGGTATCCGGAAGCAGGTCACGAACGGCCTGTGTCTTCGACGGGATCGCCGTGAGATCCGTCACGAGAGCGTCGAACAACGTGCCGAAGTTCGGATCCTGTGACTGCGCCGCGGCGATCACGGCAGTGAACGATGCAGAGAGATCAGCGACGTCCTGGACGAGCAGACGATATTCCGCATCGGCTGCCTCGAAGCCAGGCGGCGCGACGATCGCTGCAGCCCGCTCCGGGTAGGCGGCCCACTCTCCGGAGATCCGATCGAGCTCCTGCACGGCCGTTTCGGTATCTCCACCGTTCAGCTCGGCCAGGTTCAACATGAACGTGATCGCGGTTTCGTCGAGATATCCCAGTTCGGCGGTAATGGCTTCGACATAGGCCGCGCCATCCGCGTCAGTCGTGGTGCCGGTCGTCGCCTCGGTCGGCACTGGAGCCGGATCCGTCGGGACCGGGGCAGCCTCCGTGGGCTCTGCGGGCGCCTGGGTCGGCGGAGCGGTCGTCTCGGTGCGCGTGGCGCCGGTCGCACCACTGTTCGCGGAGAGCAGATCCTGCAGTCCACCGCCGTCGACGCCACCAAAGACGGGCGTGCCGCCAACGCTGACGTTCTGCTGCGCGGACGCAAAGCCGCTGGCGAAGACAGGAACGGCGCCAAAATAGACGTAGAACTCGGTGTACCCGCTGTCGCGCTGGCCGAGGAACAGGGAGAAGACGCCGAACTCAATGCCCTCGGCGCTGGTCATATCCAGCGAGTAACTGACGTTGCCGTACTCTCCACGGTCGATGGTGACAAAGGTTTCGAAGGTCGACGCGAACGAGTCGACGACGATATCCCGAGCCTGCACCAGGTCCGTGTTCGCAGGCATGAACCAGACCTGCATGAACTCGTATTGTCCCTCGATGGTGATGGACTCGATCGAGCCGTCCTGGACCACCGATGCAGGATCCACGGCCCAGGGACCGGACGTCTGGATGTTGATGCCCGTCATGGGCGAGACGAACGACGATTGGGCGGCGGCCCGGGTGCTGACCAGCCCCGAGAACGCGCCTGTCACCAGCAGCAGTACCAGCAGCGTGAGCCTGGTGATGCGTTGGATCGGTTTCACGGGCATCCTTCCTGTCTACTTCCTCGTGGGCGCACCGCTGCTCGGTCCTGCCCGCCTGGAATGATGTTGCACGCGTTTGCCTGTTCAATGAACTCTTGCACTATACGACGTCAAGCACCGGCCGTGGGTTCCCGGTCACGAAGAAGAAGTCGGGACACCGATGTGATCTCCCCCCTCCTCTCCCAAACTGGCGTCACGGGGAACAGTTCATCGCTGGGCCGGGAGCACAAGCCGGGTCCTGACCGCTGCACCGTCGGCACAACGCCTGCCGCACTCCACGAGGCCCGAAAGACCCTTGAGCACAGAGAGAACGGGTACACTAGCGGGCAGGAAATGCCACCGTCGTTCGCCGTTTGTTATCGACGTCGAGGAACGCCAGATATGACCATGACCCGAGCTCCGGAAGATTTCTTCGCGACGCGGGTGCGGAACGCCGCCCCCTCTCCCACGCTTGCCGTGTCCGAGCGCGCACGCCAACTAAAGGCCGAAGGGATCGATGTGATCGACCTTGGCGGCGGTGACCCGGATTTCATCACCCCGGAGCACATTCGCCAGGCCGCGATCGATGCCCTGAACGCTGGCGATACGCACTATGTCGCGAGCCCCGGCACACCGGCCCTACGAAAGGCCATCGCCTCCAAGCTCCAGCGCGAGAACGGCATCACGGTGGACCCGAACGGCGGCATCATCGTCACGCCGGGCGGCAAGGCGGCCCTCTTCGAGGCGTGCATGGCCTTCGTGGAGCCGGGCGTCGATGTGATGTTGCTGGAGCCCGCATGGGTGTCCTATCAGCCGGCGATCGAGCTGGCCGGTGGCCGCGTGATCCATGTTGGCCTCGATCCGGACCAGAACTTTGCCATTACGCCAGAGATCCTCGAGCAGCATGTCACGCCCGAGACACGGATCATCTTCCTGAACTCCCCGAGCAACCCAACCGGCCGGGTCGCCACGAAGGAAGAGCTGCAGGCGCTCGCCGACTTCGCAATCCAGCACGACTTGCTGGTGTTCACGGACGAGATGTACGAGCGCATCCTGTACAACGGCGCCGAGCACATCAGCATCGCGACGCTCCCGGGCATGGCTGAACGCACGCTGACCTTCAACGCGTTGTCGAAGGCCTACGCGATGACCGGCTGGCGGCTGGGCTACGTGGCGGGGCCAAACCATTTCATCAAGAAGATCGCGACCGTCCATAGCCACTCGGTCACCTGCGCGACCTCGTTCGCGCAGGCCGGAGGCGTCGCAGCCTACGAGGGGCCCCAGGAGATCATCCACGAAATGGTCTCGGCCTGGGACCGGCGCCGCAAGCTCATCACCGACGGTCTCAATACGGTGAAGGGCATGCGGGTCCCGACGATCGAGGGCGCGTTCTACGGCTTTGTCGATGGCCGTGAGACGGGCATGGATACCGCGGAGCTGGCGACGAAGATCCTCGATGAAGCGAACGTCGCGGTGGTTCCCGGCAACGCATTTGGCGAGGCGGGCAACGGACACTTCCGCCTGTCGTTCGCGACAAGTGACGAAGCCCTCGAAAAGGCCGTCACGCGGATCCAGAAGCTGTTCGGCACCCGCTAATCACCGTTCGGACCAAAATGGAAAACGGGGCAGCCATGGTGGCTGCCCCGTTTTCGTGCCCTCGATCAGAACACCGCATCCTCGATCTCTTCCGGAACGACATCCGGGAAAGGTGTAGCGCCGTCGATCTGGATGCCGTCCGTCGCCCCGAGCGACTCCCCCGTGAGACGCGGAATGGTGCGCACCTCGGTTTCGTGGAAGACAGAGCCGTCGGAGGACGTAGAGAGGTTGTACATATACACCTCCAGACCGTTGCGGCTCTCGAGGACGACAACCCCTGCGTCCGCCGACGTGTCGGTATAGACATCCGGGAAGTCGTTCTTGTTGCGGGCGTCCATCGCGGCGACCCAGTCGCTCATCCCGAACTCATACGAGGACATGATGCTGATGACCACGACCACTTCCGGATACTGCGTCGACATCAGCGTCACGCTGTCGGTGCGGGTCACGGAGTTCGATTTCACCGCAGAGTGATCGCCTGTCTGCTG
>DATGPC010000304.1:0-3431 GCA_035305265.1 Thermomicrobiales bacterium
GAGGAACTCCCGAACGCGGCTCGGGATGATGATCCGACCTGGGGCTACGAGCTGGTGCCGGGGCTGGAGCCGGAAATTCATCCGCTGTGCGACGAAGACTGGCACACAAAGCTCGACGCGATCCACGCCTATCGATCGCAGATGCCTGTCCTGCGCGGTCCCATCGATGACCTGGGCGACGAGCTTGGGACGTACGCCCGGGACATCGGGAACGGTCGATTCGCCGAGAGGATTTGGCGGCCCGACTCGCGCGGATGGTGATATACCGGGTCAGCTTGCGCCAGATGACCATGCCCGGGACACGCGAAAACCGGCGGGAAGATTCCCGCCGGTTTTTCGATCATGTCGAAGAACGGATGCTACCTGGAATCATCCTTGTTCTTGGCCTTCTGGCTTTGCGCCGGCTTGTCGCGCCGGGCGTCGCCCTTCTCGGCCTGTGGCCCGTCGTCAATGTAGGCGGACGGACCGGTGTCGCCACCTCGCTCACCGGCGATATCGCGTTCCTCGAACTCCCGCTTCTCGTCGCCCTTCAGGTCGCCTGCTTGCTTTGGCATGTGTTTCCTCCTTCTCGCTTTCGCGTTACGGAGGAGTACGCACATCCCGTTCCGGGACGCTACGAGGCGAAGTGCGCGATGACCTCTGACTCGAACTGCGAGATGAGATCATGGTTCGTCGCCACGCCGGGCAGGTAGACGATGATGTAGTCGATACCGGCATCGACCAGTCGCTGCACGTAGTCGCGGATCTCCTGCGCCTTGCCAACAATGGTGTAGTCGAAGAGGAGGTTTTCGCGGATGGCGTCGGCGTCGTCCCCCTCGTTAAGGATGATCGCGTCCAGCTCGGCCGACTTGATGATCTCGCCGTAGTCGCGCCCCAAATTCTCGCAGTGGTCCTTCAGCACCTGGAGCTTGTGGCGGCAGAGCTCTGGGTCGCGGCCGACATTGCAGGCATCACCGTATTGTGCGACGAGCTTGAGCGTCACCTTCTCACCACCGCCACCGATCCACAGCGGGATCTTGTGGCCCGGCTTCGCGCTCTTCGGCTCGTTGATGGGCTCGTCAATGGTGTAGAACTCGCCCTCGAAGGTCGGCTTGTCCTCCGAAAACATCTTGTGCATGATCTGGACGCCCTCGCGGAACATCCGCATGCGCGGTCCCGTTTCCGGGAAGCCGTAGCCGTAGGCGCGCCACTCGTGCTCGTACCAGCCGCCGCCGATACCGGCATTGAGGCGGCCGCCGCTGGCGACATCGACCGTCGAGGCGATCTTGGCGAAGAGGGCCGGGTTGCGATAGCCGTTGCAGCTCACCATCTGGCCGATGCGGACGCGCTCGGTGTCCCGCGCCAGCGTCGCGGAGACGGTCCATGCCTCGAACGTCGTCTCCATCGTCGGCTCGGGGACGGTGTGGAAATGGTCGTAGACCCAGACCGAATCCCACGGTCCCTGGTCGGCGCGCTTGGCGACGGCGGTCATCGCCTCGTACTGCTCGACCGGGTCGTCGATACCGACGAGGTCCATTTTCCAACCCTGGGGAACGAAGAGTCCGAACCTGACACTCATGGGGAACCTCCTTGCGGGGGACGGCGACGACACCGATGTCATCCTGTGGCCTTCCTGTCAGAGGCATCATCCCGCTCGAACCGCGCCACCGCAAGCGCTGCCGGACCCGTTCAAGGTGATCATGATCCTGCTCTTTCACGCACACGGTCGAGATGATCATTCCCCGGCAGGAAAGGCACCGACCGCAACCTCCCCACTCCTTATACGCATCGAGCGCGCAAAAGTGGGCCACGAGAGCCTCCGGCAGACGTTCTGTCAGGATCAGGGCGGCTACAGGCGTGTGGCGAAGTCCCTGTTGAACAGCGACAATACGTAAATAGATACAAAGCAATTCACCGATCTCACGGAGCAACTCGTCGAGCCGGCGAGCCCGGATCCTGTCGTCGATGACGACATGGAAGCGCCAGTCAGCGCCCCACCAGCTGTGCGACTGGATCGTGTCGCGATCCGCGCCCAGCGGATGCTGGGACTCCTGGAGGCCAACGGCTTTGTCTCATTCGGATAGGAATCCATGACGCACAGAATCCACCTCGATACCGACCTCGGCGGCGATCCGGACGATCTGTGCGCGCTGGCGATGCTGCTCGGCTGGCCGGATGTGCACATCACCGGCATCACGACGACGCAGGATGATGACGGCCAGCGAGCGGGCTACGTCCGCCACATCCTGCAGATGGTCGGGCGGGAGGAGATCCCGGTCGCGTCGGGCGCGCGGCGCTCGATGACGACGCGCAAGGTCGCCGCGCCGTTCACCGGCGATACGAGGTACTGGCCAGAACCGGTCGCGCCATTTCTGTCGAGCGCGAACGCGGCCATCGACCTGCTGGAGACCAGCGTTCGCGGCGGGGCGACGGTGATCTGCATCGGGCCCGTGACGAACATCGCGATGTTCGAGACGTTCCGGGGAGACATCCTGAATCGACGAAAACTGGTCGTCATGGGCGGATACATCTCGCCGCCGGACGACGGCTTCCCGGCGTGGGGCCCGGAGTATGACTGGAACATCCAGTGGGACACCCGGGCGATGGAGGCGGCGGTGAATACGGACGTGGACTTGACGCTCGCGCCCTTCACGACCGCCTTTCGCGCTCCGCTGCGTGAGCGTGACCTCGCCGGGATCGAGGCAACTGGATCGCTCGGCGCGCTGATCGCGCGCCAGTCCCGTTCTCGGGCAAAAGATGCCGGTTTTCCACGGCTCGGCCGAGACCACGCGGCGTTGCCCGACGACCTCGTGAACCTTCACTACGATCCGGTCACTGTCGCAGCGGGTCTCGGTTGGGGCGGCGTCAAGGTCGAGCAGATGCGCCTGATGCCATTCATCGAAGACGGTGTCATGACGTTCGAGCCGTCGGAAGCCGGACGCGAGGTGGACGTCGTGACGGACGTCGATGGAGTCGCATTCCAGCAGATGTTCGTCGAGTGCCTGACGCGAGCGTCTGGGGGAGCGAAATAATAAAAGCCCCGGTCACCAGAAGTGACCGGGGCTTTGCACGCAGGTTATTCGACCGGGCGGCCGCTCTTCTGCCACTCGATCATGCCACCGGCCATGCTCTTCGCGCCGGGACGGCCGGTGCGCTCGAGGATGTCGACCGCATCCAGGCTACGTCCGCCGCTACGGCAGACCGTGATGATGTCGCCTTCCTTCGGCAGCTCGCCGGCACGGCGCTGGAGGTCGCCGAGCGGGATGTGCACCGCGCCAGGCATGTGTCCCTCGGCCCACTCCTCGGGCTCGCGAACGTCGACGAAGGTCGCGCCCTTCTCCTCGTAGATTTTCGCGGCGTCCGCGTTCGTGATCTCGCGGGGATCGGGCTCGTTGTTGAACAGCTTCCCTAGCATGGTGCTCCTCTTCTACTTCACGACCGGCTGGCCGGCC
>DATGPC010000305.1:0-5067 GCA_035305265.1 Thermomicrobiales bacterium
AATGTCGGCATGGAGATCCCGACGATCGCGATCGCCATCGCCCCCGCGTCAAACCACGATCCGCGCTTCCTGGCTGCGTAAATGCCAAGCGGCAAACCGACCACCAGGGCAACCAGAGTCGAGAAGAACGTCAGCATCAGCGTCGGCTCGGCACGCTCCACCAAGGACGACGTGACCGATTGGTTAAGGAAGATCGAGTCTCCCAGATCCCCCTTGACCGCGTTCCCCAGCCAGGTCACGTATTGCTCGATGATGGAATCGTTGAGCCCAAGCTCTTCGCGAAGCTCCAGCCGGCGTTCCTCTGAAGCGTCCGGTCCAAGCAGGATCCCGGCCGGGTCGCCCGGCGTCAGCTTCAACAGCAGGAAGACGCCTGTAGCGACCAACAGCATCACCGGAATCGTTGCGATGAGCCGACGAAGGATATACGAAGCCACTCTGTTACCCCCGACTCGTTCGTGGCGATTCGTCCCGTGAGTCGAATAATGGATCGGAACGCCGGCGCGCGGGTGCATGGCCCCGCACGCCGGCTGTTCCATCACCAGCGGGTCAGGCTACTCGAGCCCGACGTTCCAGAAGAACCAATCCGGGAAGTTGTCGAAGCCCTTCATCTCGTTGCGATGCGCGCGGAGAACGAAGTTGTCGCCGACCTTGACCAGCGGCATCTCCTCCCACAATGTCTCGGTGTAGGCGTCGATCGCCGATTTCAGCGACTCGTCGTCGGAGGCCGCCATCATGTCGCTGATCGCCTGGTCCTTCGCCTCGCTCTCCCAGAACCCTGGCCAGGCCGCATCGTTGAACGGCTGGGTTGCCGGGTGCGCGTACTGGCTGAAGCCGGTGAGGAAGATCTCGTAGGCCTCGGGGTCAGAGCGGTTCTGCACCACGGTGGCCCAGTCAGAAACGACGAGCTCGACGGTCATGCCGATGCCTTCGAGCTGCTGCTTGACGAAGTCCGCGATCTTGAAGTTGTAGGCGTACTCGTGCGTCGTGATCCAGCGGATCGTCTCGCCGTTGTAGCCAGCCTCCTGCAGCAATGCCTGAGCCTGTTCTGGATCGGGCTGGTCGTAGGCATCCGCTCCAGCGGTGCTGTACCAGGCGGTCTCTTCGCCGCAGACCGACGGGTCGGCGCGAATGAGCTCGTCGCGGCCGAACCCGGCCTTGAGGGCCTCGCTCTGGCTGAACGCCAGCTGGACCGCCTTCCGCATGTTTTGGTCGGTGAACAGTCCCTGTTGCTTGTTGAAGACCGGCGCGTACCAGTAGTAGGGCTTCACGACGATCGATGTCAGCGAAGGATCGCTTTCGATCATGTCGTAGAAGTCCGGCGGCAACGGGTCGCCGAAGTGATACTCGCCCGCGATCACGCCGTTCGCGCGAACCGACTCGTCCGGCACCGGGATGAAGTCGATCTCGTCGACGTACGCGATTCGGCGGCCGGACATGCCGTCCGGCTCCTCGTCCCGCGGCGTGTAGTCGTCAAACCGCGCAACTTTCAGGTACTGGTCAACCTGGTGCTCGACGAACCGGAACGGACCCGTGCCGATGAACTGGTCCTCGCCGAGCTGGTCGGTCCCCGCTGCCTCCGCGATCGCGGCGGGCATCACGAATGCCTCGGCCCGCGCCAGGAAGCTGAGGAGCACGCCGGTCGGCTCATTGAATGTCATCGTGACCGTCTGGGGATCAGTGGCTTCGATCGATGCCATTCGGCCGTAGACGAGCTTGCCACGCCCGTTGATCTCTCCCCACCGGTTCAGCGACGCGACCACGTCTTCCGCGACCATCTCCGAGCCGTCGTGGAACTTGATTCCGGAGCGGAGCTTGAACGTGTACGTCAGACCGTCGTCGGACATCTCGTAGTCCTCGACCAGCATCGGTTGCGGGTTGAACGCCGCGTCGAAGGTAAACAGGCCCTCGAAGACCTGCTGGCTCAGGTTGTTCGTCACCGTGGCGGTGGAGAACTGGGAGTCGAGCACGGCCGGCGGCTCGCCGACGATGGCGATCTTCAGCACGCCGCCTTCCGTCAGCTCCTCCTGGGCCGCTGCCGGGAAGGTGAGCCGGCTGAACGGGAGCCCGGCTCCCGCTGCGGCGCCGAGCGCGGCCGCGCCCTTGAGTGCGGACCGCCGATTCATCTTCCGGGGCAAGATCAATGACCTCGAAGAACCACTGGTGTGCATGAACATCTCCTCTCGGTGAACGTTGTCGATTCGAATGTCGCCTACCAGATTCCCGCTGTGCTCGCCTCCAGCCGAGCCTCGTCATTGCGCACAACGCCGTTCGCTATCAGTTCGCGATCCCCATGTTCCAGAAGAAGAAGTTGGGCACGTTCACGTAGCCCACGACCTCTTCTCGATGGCCGCGCAGGAGGAAGTCGTCCCCGCATTTCACGAAGGGCATTTCTTCCTGCCAGATCAATGTGGTGTATTCGTCGATGATGCCTTGCAGCGCGTCCGGATCGGTCTCGACAATCATCTGGTCAACGAGCTCGTCTTTCGCCTCGCTGTCCCAGAAGCCACCGAAGGTCGGATCGTTGTAGACGTGGGCGGCCGGATACCGGTACTGCGGGTGGCCGGTGAGGAAGATGTCGTATGCATCGGTCCGCGGTTGGGCAGCGATCAGCGTGGCCCAGTCCATGACCTCCAGCTCGACAACGAAGCCGACGGCCTCCATCTGCTGCTTGATGAAGTCGGCCATCTTGAAGTTGTAGGCGTACTCGTGGGTCGTGATCCACCGGATCGGCTCGCCGTTGTAGCCAGCCTCTTCCATCAGGCGCTTCGCGCCATCCGGATCCACGGTGTCGTAGACATCAGCTCCGGCCGCGCTGTACCAGGCGGTCTCCTCGCCACTGATCGATGGATCCGCGCGGATGAACTCTTCGCGCCCGAATCCCGCCAGCATCGCCTCGCTCTCACTGAAGCTGAGCTGGACAGCCCTGCGGAGCGCCGGATCAGTGAAGACGCCGGCCGCCTTGTTGAAGTGGACGTAGTACGAGAAGTACGGCTTGACCATCAATGTGTTCACGCCGGGATCGAGCTCCAGGGTGTCGTAGAAGTCCGGCGGCACCTGGTCCGCGAAGTGATAGTCGCCCGTCAGCAGACCGTTGGCACGAACGGACTCCTCAGGCACCGGGATGAACTCGATCGCGTCGAGATACGGCACCCGTCGGCCAGACAATCCATCCGGCTCCTCGTCCCGTGGGGTGTAGGACTCGTTCTTCACCAGCCGGAGATATTGGTCGACCGCATGCTCGTCGAACATGAATGGGCCGGTCCCGATGAGCTGATCCTCGGGGATCGGCTGGTCCCCCGCTGCCTCTGCGACCGATGCCGGTGTAATCATCGCCTCGGAGTGCGCCAGGTAGGTCAGGAGCACGCCGGTCGGCTCGTTGAACGTCATCCGGACGGTGAGGTCGTCCACCGCCTCGATCGCGTTCATGCGCTCGTAGACAAAGCGACCCCGTCCATTGATGGCGCCCCACCGATCGAGTGACGCCACGACGTCCGCCGATGTCAGCGGATCGCCGTTGTGGAACGAGACGCCATCGCGAAGCGTGAAGACGAACTCCAGCCCATCGTCGATGACTTCATATTCGTCGATCAGCATCGGCTGGGCGTTGAACTGTGAGTCGTAGGCGAACAGGCCCTCGAAAATCTGCTGGGATATGTCGTTGGTGACGGTCGCGGTGGTGAAGACCGCGTCAGCGACCGCAGGCGGCTCGCCGATGATGGCGACCCGCAACGTTCCGCCCTCAGGGATGTCACCGCTATCGCCCTGCGCGCTGGCGCCTCCCGGGAGCGACGATGCGGCTGCCCCCATCGCAAGTCCTGCAGCCCCCTTGAGGACATTCCGTCGATCGATTTCTGCAGATGGCCAGCCCGAGCCGGAGCGATTGTCGATCATTCTCGTGGTGCCCTTTCACGTGTAGCACTCGCGCATTTGATCCAACGATCGATTCGTATCTCTGCTTCCTCCAATGAGCGTTTTCCTGGTAACTCAGGCGCTGTCGGGCCAGGGATTGAGCATTCGTTGCCTTCCCCTCCCGATCCGGAAGCACTCGCGCCATTGCGAGCTGATATGTGGTGAGAACTTCACGCTAGCCGACGTCCAAGAAGTTGTAAACCCCTGACAATGAGCGAGCCCCGCAAACCCGGCGCTCGTCCTCAACGCCAAGGTGACCGTACATCCGTGACACGCTATCCTTGAACACAATACATGTCGACGAACCCTGACGAGGTAGCCTGGAGACCATCCCACCACATGAGCACGTCCACCAAGGACAAGCAGCGGGTCGAATCCCCCGACGATACGCCAATTCGGCGCCAGTACCTGCAGATCAAGTCGCGATATCCGGAGCACATCCTGCTCTTCCGGCTCGGCGATTTCTACGAGACATTCGACGGCGACGCCGAAGTCGCCGCGGAGGTGCTCGATATCGTCCTGACCGGCAGGGAGATGGGTAAGGGGAACCGCGTGCCGCTCGCCGGCATCCCTTACCACGCCGCCGACGGATACATCGCGAAGCTCATCTCGGCGGGGTACAAGGTCGCGATCTGCGAGCAGATTGGCGAGCCGACCAAGGGCAAGAAGCTTGTCGAGCGCGACGTGACACGCGTCGTGACACCGGGCACTATCCTCGACCCGGCGATGCTGGACGCGCGGACGAACAACTACATCGCCGCGATCGTGGTCGACGGAAACCGTGCGGGCATCGCGCACGCCGACATCACGACCGGCGAGTTCATGACGACCGAGCTCTACGAGGAAACGCGGGAGGAGGTCCTGCTTGCGCTCGGGCGCGAGATCCTCCGCCTGCGGGCCGCGGAGATCGTCATCGCCGCGGATTTCAGCGATTCGCTGGATCTTCCGCAATCGTCGTGGATCCCGGAATCGGCAAGCATCAGTCGCACCGACACCTGGCGCTGGACCGAAGATAGGGCCGAGCAATCGCTTCTTCGCCATTTCGACGTCGACTCGCTCGACGGATTCGGCGCGACCGGCAAGCCTTTCGCCGTACGCGCCGCTGGCGGCCTGTTGCAGTACCTGGAAGAGACGCAGCTCAGTGGTCTCGACCAGATC
>DATGPC010000306.1:0-2768 GCA_035305265.1 Thermomicrobiales bacterium
GAGGACGGCGCCGTCGAGTTGGCCATGTCCGGCACGACGGTCCTCGCCAGCGGCGGTGCCGGTCAACTTTGGGCCGTCACCTCGAACCCGCCCGATGCCACTGCCGACGGCATGGCCATGGCACTTCGCGCCGGCGTCACGCTGGCCGACCTCGAATTCGCGCAATTCCACCCAACGGTGCTGAATATCCCCGGCGTGCCACCGTTCCTGATCTCGGAAGCGGTTCGTGGCGAAGGCGCGTGGCTCATCAACAGCGCCGGCGAGCGCTTCATGACCGCCATCGACGACCGCGCCGAGCTTGCACCACGCAACGTCGTTGCCGGAGAAATCCATCGCCAACTGAACGACGTCGAAGGCAACGCCGTCTACCTCGACCTGCGGCATCTCGACCCCGCCCTCATCGCCGAACGGTTCCCGACCATCACGCAGCACCTCGCCGACGTCGGGCTGGATCTCGCCAGCGACCCTATTCCCGTCGCGCCTGCCGCCCACTACTTCATGGGCGGCATCGTCGCCGATACCCGGGGCGAGACCTCGCTCGCGGGACTCCTGGCGATTGGGGAGACCGCCTGTACCGGGGTCCACGGCGCGAACCGCCTCGCCAGCAACTCGCTGCTGGAAGGCCTCGTCTTCGGCATCAACGCTGCCGATCGCCTGGCCGACACCGGCTTCCCGGTTCCGGGGGACATCGTCCAGGGAGACCGAGTGGGGACGACCGTTCAGGACGCAGCCGGAGCCATGGCGTCCATCCGCGAGATCATGAGCGCCGACGTAGGCGTCATGCGCAGCCGGGATGGGTTGCAATCGGCCATCGGCAACCTGACGGCCATCGAGGCACCGGGAGCCCCCACCGATCGCGCCGCGCTCATTGCCCGCAATATGCGGGAAGTGGCGATCCAGGTCGCCAGCTCGGCACTGGCGCGCGAGGAGAGCCGGGGCGGGCACATCCGCACCGACTTCCCCGACGTCGACCCAACGCTCGATACGCAGCACCAGATGCTCCGGGCCTGCGAAGACCAGATCGAGCGTTGGTATGGTCCACTGTCAACGTCGCCCGATCCGTAATGCCCGGCGACGTGCGGTATCCTAACCAGCGTGCGACGGGGCAGCTCCCCGCTCCCTCCGGTGCATCCGCACCTGAAGAAATCCCAACCGCGGATAACGACGTATATGGAATCAGACGGTGAGGTTTTCACCCATGCCCGGCAGTTCGGTCCAGTGACACAGCAAGAAACGAGCGAACAGCGATTGCCCCTTGCTGACCTGCCCGACTCGGACCTGGTGGACGCCATGGCTGCCGGGGACGTCTACGCCATGGAGGTCCTCTACGATCGCTACAACCGCGCCGTCTTTTCATTCGCGTACCGGATCCTGGGCGATCGCGAAGTGGCGGAGGAGGTCCTCCAGGAGGTCTTCCTTCGCGCGTGGCGTAGTGCCCGGAAGTTCAGCGAGGGTCGTGGCGCATTCATTACGTGGCTCTTGAGCATCACCCACAACATGGCGATCGATGACATCCGCCGGCAAAACCGGCGTCCGCGCAAGGCGGAGAGCGCCGACCCGGTGCTGATGCTCACAAACGTGCGGGACGAGAATCCATCCGTCGAAGAGCAGGCGATGCTGGGCAGTACGCGAGACATCATCAGGGACGCGCTCCAGACGCTTCCCGAGGCCCAGCGGACCGCGATCGAGCTGGCCTATTTCAAGGGCTTGACGCAGCGCGAAATCGCCGAGGCGCTGGACGAACCGCTCGGGACGATCAAGACACGTATGCGCCTGGCAATCAGGAAGTTGAGGGAGCACCTGCAGTCGCAAGGGCTGGAACTGCCATGAACGAAGATATGATCAACAACCCACGCCCGTCAGGCGAAGCCAGCGCGAATTGCGCGTTCTGCCAGGACAATCTCGAAGCCTACGCCCTCGACGCCCTGGAGCCGGTCGATCGCGCCCGGATGGCCCGCCACCTCGAGTGGTGCGGTCCATGCCGCCGCGCGCTCGCCGAAATCCGCAATTTCACCGACCTTCTGGGGCTCGCGGTCGAGCAGGTTTCTCCCTCCCCGTCCGCCAAATCGCGGCTGTTCGAGCGGCTTGCCGAGGAAACCCGCGAGCCAGACGAGCAGGTCGTGACCTTCGGCAACCCGTGGGCCACATCCATCCCCCTGCCCGAACCTCGCCCAGCGGCCGCCCCGACGCCCGAACCGGCCTGGCGAGCCTGGCTGGGCACGGCGCTCATCGCCCCGCTTGCCATTGCCCTCATCGTCGTGGGCGCCTGGGCGAACTCCTTGCGCAATGACGTCGCGGAGCTCGAAGCCCAACAGGAAAGCATGGCCCTCGCCATGAATCAGGGCGCGCGGCAGAACCAGCTCCAGCTCTATTCGATGGAGCCCGCTTGCCCCGAATGCGATGACAGCCCCGCCACGGGTCACCTGGGCGGCAACCCGGACGACAATGTCGGTATCCTCGTCGCCTGGAACCTCGACCCCAGCCAGGGACATCAGGTCTGGTGCGAGAATCGCGACGGCGAGCTGCTCCTCGTTTCGGACCTCGACGTCGAGCAAAGCGGCGAGGTCATCCAGGCGCTGAACTTCCCCGATGCCATCGGCGGCTACTCCACGATCTACATCACCCGCCACGACGGCACGGAAGAGATGCGGGTCGCCCTCAACGAGAGCAGCGCGAACGACGACCCCATCGAGGACGCCACCCCCATCGGCAGCTAAGGGCTCCTGCCTGCACCGGCACCATACCCGCCAGTCGTATGTCCCGAAGGG
>DATGPC010000307.1:0-4115 GCA_035305265.1 Thermomicrobiales bacterium
GGCACCGATGTGGTGGTGCGCCACGCGGCGGCCTTCGGGGCGGAACGCTTCGTGCTGGTCTCCACGGACAAGGCGGTGCGCCCGAGCAGCGTGATGGGGGCGACGAAGCGGCTGGCCGAGCTGGTCGTGGCGTCGGTGGGCGCCGCGACGGGGCTGAGTGTGTGCGCGGTGCGCTTCGGCAATGTGCTGGGCAGCCGGGGGTCGGTGATCCCGACGTTCGAGCGGCAGATCCGGGCGGGGGGGCCGGTGACGGTGACGGATCCGCGGATGAAGCGCTACTTCATGACGATCCCGGAGGCGGTGAGTCTGATCATCCAGGCCGGGGCGTTCGGGCACGAGAACGTGACGTACATCCTCGACATGGGGGATGAGGTGGCGATCACGGAGTTGGCGCGGCGGGTGATCGAGCTGCACGGGTTGCGGGTGGGGACGGACATCGAGATCGTCTACACGGGGATGCGGCCCGGGGAGAAGCTCTACGAGGAGCTGACGCTGGACTTCGAGGCGGCGGAGGTGACGGATCATCCGAAGATCCGCCAGATCAGCGGGACGGCGTCGCGGCTGGAGCTCGGGGAGGTGCCGGGGCGGATCGCGCAGCTCGTGGCATTGGCCCAGGCGGACGATGCCTCGCTGGGGCAGCGCATCCACGACCTCGTCGCCGAGATCGATGGCCAGAGTCCAGTACAAGAGTCGGAAAGAGCAAAGAACGACGCTGTCAACGGCTCGGTTTTGTCTGCCGGATCAGATGAAGTGCCTGATCCGCACGTGGCTCAGAAGTATGTTCGGAGTGCGGCCGTCGAGGCTGTTCGTGGAGAAGCCTGAATGAGCAGGATCGGTTCGGTTCGGATGGACATCCCACTGGCGAGCCCGTGGATCACGCAAGAGGACATCGACGCCGTCGTCGCGGTGCTGCAGACGCCGACGCTCTCGATCGGCCCGCAGCTGCGCGCCTTCGAGGAGACCGTCGCCGCCCGCGTCGGCCAGACGCACGGCCTCGGCGTCAACAGCGGCACCAGCGGGTTGCACCTCGTGCTCGACGCGATGGGCATCGGCCCCGGTGACGAGGTCATCACCAGCCCGTTCAGCTTTGTCGCCTCGAGCAACTGCATCATCTACACCGGCGCCACACCCGTCTTCGCCGACATCGACCCACAGACACTCGCGATCGACCCGGAGAAGCTCGAGGCCGCCATCACGCCGCGCACGAAGGCGATCATCCCGGTCGATGTCTTCGGCCAGCCCTGCCCGATCGAGGCCTATGCCGAGATCGCCCAGCGTCATGGCCTGAAGATCGTCCAGGACTCCTGTGAGGCGATTGGTGCCGAGCGTCACGGGCTGCCTGTCGGTGGGCCGGAGTACGCCGATGCGGCGGTCTTTGCCTTCTACCCGAACAAGCAGATGACGACGGGCGAGGGCGGCATGATCGTCACCAGCGACGATGAGCTGGCCCGCACCATCGACAGCCTGCGCAACCAGGGGCGGGACGACGCCGGCACGTGGATGAACCACGTTCGAATCGGCTACAACTACCGGCTCGACGAGCTGAGCGCCGCGCTGGGCCTGTCGCAGGTCTCGCGGCTGGATGCGATCCTGGATGGTCGCGAGCGCGTGGCGCGGGCGTACACCGAGCGCCTCGCCGACGTGCCGGGGATCCGGGTGCCGGCGCTAGACGCGGGCACCACCCGCATGAGCTGGTTCGTCTACGTCATTCAGTTGGAGCCGGGTCTCGACCGCCTTAAAGTGATGGAGGCGCTCGAAGCGAATGGGGTGCCGAGCCGACCGTACTTCGTGCCTATCCACCTGCAGCCGGTCTACAGGGAGCGCTACGGCTTCGGCGATGGCGACTTCCCGGCCACCGAGGCGGTTGCGGAAACGACGCTCGCCATCCCGTTCTATACGACGATGCCTGATGATCAAATAGACTATGTGGTTGAGCAGATCTGCGGGGCGGTGCGGGCGTGAAGATCGTGTATCTTCACCAGTATTTCACGACTCCGGAGATGAGTGGAGGCACCCGATCTTACGAGTTCGCACGGAGGCTCGTGGCTGCCGGCCATGAAGTTCATATGATTACCTCGGATCGAGTGGGCGATGGGAGTATCTATGAATCTGATGTAGATGGAATCCACGTCGTATGGATTCCTGTTGCGTACTCGAACAAAATGGGGCCAGCCTCCAGAATACGGGCGTTTCTTTCGTTTGCTGTCAAATCCGCGCGCTATGCATCTCGCATCAAGGCGGACATTGTCTTCGCGACCAGCACACCACTCACGATTGCCATTCCGGGAATTTACGCGAAAGTACGTCAGCGTATCCCAATGGTGTTCGAGGTCCGAGATCTCTGGCCGGAAACGCCGATCGGACTGGGCGTCATTTCTAATCCAGTGCTGAAGTTGGCTGCACGCACTCTAGAGCGGATCGCATACGCACAGTCGGATCAAATAATCGCATTGTCAGATGGCATGAAGGATGGCGTCATTTCTTCAGGCTATCCTGCGGAACGTGTGAGCGTCGTTCCCAATTCGAGCGATATTGACAGATTTCATGTCGATGCCGAACTCGGTCGTCGTTTTCGCCGTGAGCACGACTGGTTAGGCGATAGGCCATTACTCGTCTATACGGGGACGTTCGGGTATGCCAACGACGTAGGTTACATGGTGCACCTGGCAGATGAAACACTAAGAATTGACCGGGAGATTCGATTCCTTGCCATTGGCGATGGTAAGGAAGTCGACCAGGTACGAGCGCTGGCAATGAAAAAGGGAGTCTTGAACAGGAACTTCTTCCTGATGCCAAGCATGAGGAAGGATCTCCTTCCGGTCGTACTGTCCGCTGCCACAATGACCTCATCTTGGGTTCGCAACGTGAAAGAGATGAGAGCAAACTCGGCCAACAAGTTTTTTGACTCTTTGGCTGCCAGTCGACCCATCGCTATCAACTATGAGGGTTGGCAGGCCGACATACTCCGTCAGCATCAGGCGGGGTTGGTCTTGAGTCCCACTGATTACTGTTCTGCCGCTAAGACGCTCGTGACCCATATTTCAAGCAGTGAGTGGCTTAACCAGGCAGGTCGCAATGCATTCCGCTTAGCGGAGACCCAATTCTCCCGGGACCTCCTTTTTGAACAGTTTGAAAACGTGCTATTGACCACGATCACGAATGACGGAGAGTAGCCTTCACATGGTGGATGAACGTAACTCTAGTCGATCCCAGACTTCTTCCGCCCAACTTCGAGAGAAGATCGAGGCCCGCACGGCCGTCTTCGGGGTGATCGGTCAGGGGTACGTCGGGCTGCCACTGGCGGTGGCCTTCGCCGAGGTCGGCTTCCCGGTGCTGGGCTTCGACGTCTCTCAGCACACCGTCGACGGCCTCAACGCCGGGACCTCGCACATCAAGGATGTGCCCGATGCGACCGTGCAGGGCCTACTTGCTGCGAAGACGTTCGAGGCCACCACGGATATGCGTCGCCTTGCCGAGGCCGACGTCATCTCGATCTGCGTCCCGACCCCGCTTTCCAAGACGCGCGACCCGGAGATGGCCTACGTCCAGGCCGCCACCGAGTCCGTCGCCGCCGCCTTGCGCCCAGGCCAGCTGGTCATCCTCGAATCCACCACCTACCCGGGCACCACCCGCGAGGTCATCCTGCCGCAGCTCGAAGCCACCGGCCTGCGAGCAGGGGAGGACTTCTTCCTGGCGTTCAGCCCGGAGCGGATCGACCCCGGCAACCCGACGTATGGCATTACCAACACGCCCAAGGTCGTCGGTGGCCTCGAGCCGGTCGCCACCGAGCTCGGGACGCTGTTCTACGCCGCGGCGATTGCGCACGTGCATCCGGTGAGCACGCCGGAGGCGGCGGAGATGGTGAAGCTGCACGAGAACACCTTCCGGGCGGTGAACATCGCGCTGGCGAACGAGACGGCGCTGATGTGCGACAAGCTCGGGATCGACGTGTGGGAGGTGATCGATGCGGCCAAGACGAAGCCGTTCGGGTTCATGCCGTTCTATCCGGGACCGGGGATCGGCGGGCACTGCATCCCGCTGGATCCGCATTACCTGTCGTGGAAGATGAAGACGCTGAACTACACGGCGCGCTTCATCGACCTGGCGAGCGAGAT
>DATGPC010000308.1:0-9538 GCA_035305265.1 Thermomicrobiales bacterium
GAGGGCGGTTCCCATCGACGCCACGACGTTCCGGTAGCCGAATTGGTGGGCAGTGATGGCGTCCATGTAGCCCTCGACTACCACCACCTGATCCTGCTCGCGGATCGCGTCCTTGGCGAGATCGAGCGCATAGACGAGTGAACTCTTGTCGAAAATCAGCGTCTGCGCCGTGTTCAGGTACTTCGGTTGCGCGTCGCCAAGGGCGCGGCCTCCGAAGCCGACAGTGTTACCGTCGCGGTCGCGGATCGGGAACATCAGTCGGTTGCGGAAGCGGTCGTAGTGGCCTCCCGAATCACGCGTGCTCGCGAGCCCTGCCTCGGCGGCGAGCTCGGCGGAGATGTTCCTCGACGCGAGGAAGTTGAGCAGGGCGTCCCATGACTCGGGCGCGAAGCCGAGCTTGAAGGTGTTGACCATCTCCGGGGAAATGCCGCGCTCCTCGACGACCTTACGTCCCGCTTCGCCATGTCTCGTATTGAGGAGAATGTGGTTGAACCACATGGCGGCGAGCTCGTTGACCTCGATGAGACGCTGCTGCTTTTCCTTTTCCTCCGGCGGCCGTGCAGCGCCCACCTCCAGCTCGACCCCCGCGCGGGTGGCCAGCTCCTTCAGCGCTTCTCGGAACTCGACGTTCTCCACGAGCATGTAGAACGTGAAGATGTCGCCGCCCTTCCCGCACCCGAAGCAGTGGAAGTTTTGGGAGTCTGGAAAGACGATGAACGAGGGCGTCTTCTCGTTGTGGAACGGGCACAAGCCCTTGAAATTCGCACCGGCCTTTTTCAGGGACGGCACATATCCCTGGACCAGATCGACAACGTCGATCCTGTCCCGGACTTCAGTGACGGCATCTCTGGCCATAGGTCAATCCAGTCTACGGGGCCAGCACAGCGGGGATGTGCAGTTTTTGGTACAGCTCGATTGCGAACCGGTCGGTCATCGATGCGACGAAATCGGCGACGCGGCGTTCGACCGGGTCATCCGGATGAGAGGTGACGTACAGTGGCGGCATCTCGTCCGGGTTCGCCATGAAGTAGTGATAGTGCGTGCGCACGATATCCTGCGCCTGATGCGTTTCCGGTCGCGCATTGATAGGATCATACACGCGTTCGTACAGGAAGTTGCGGAGAACGTCGGCCGCCTCGCGGATCTGGCTCGACATGACGATGCGCGCGTCGTCGGTCGTGACGTCCGATTGCTCGATGATATCGGTGACGAGCGTATTGATGCGCTCGGAGTGTCGCTTGCCGAGCACGCGAATGACGTCGTCCGGGATGTCCTTCTCGGCAATGATCCCTGCCCGGCAAGCGTCGTCGAGGTCGTGGTTCATGTAGGCGACGCCGTCGGCGATTTTCACCACGTGGCCTTCGAGGCTCGCCGGGTTCGCGGCGTGCGCATGCATGATCGACGACCGGCCCTTCGAGTGGCGCAGGATGCCGTCCCGCACGGGTTCCGTGAGATTTAGTCCCTTCCCGTCGTTCTCCAGCCGGTCGACGAGCCGCAGGCTCTGCTCGTTGTGACGGAAGCCATCGATCACCTCGGCAAGCGCTCGTTCGCCGGCATGACCGAAGGGTGTATGTCCCAGGTCATGGCCCATGCCGACCGCCTCAATGAGGTCCTCGTTAAGACCCAGCGCGCGACCGATCGTGCGGGCGATCTGCGTGACTTCCAGCGTGTGCGTCAGGCGCGTGCGGTAGTGATCGCCCTTCGGCGCTATGAAGACCTGTGTCTTGTGCATCAGGCGCCGGAAGCTCTTGGTGTGGATGATGCGGTCGCGGTCCCGTTGGAACTCGGTTCGCATCGTCGACGGCTCCTCAAACCGTTCGCGCCGGGCGCCCTTGCTGCGCGCGGCGCCTGGAGCGAGGATCTCGTCCTCCCACTGTTCGAGCCGCTCACGGATGGATGAATGCGAGCCTTTGGTCATCATGCCTCCGGGATCAGGAGATAATGTCCATATTTGCCAACGACGCGATCAGGCGTTTTTGGCCGTGGTCCTTCTTCTTGAAAAGCACGGACAGCTCCATGTCCCCGTCGCGCCGGGGCGTGATCTCGGCGATCTGGCCCTCGCCGAACTTGGGATGGAAGACAACGTTGCCGACCTTGTAATCGGGGATCTTCGCCGGGACCGGCTTGGGCGTCGGCTCAGGCATCGACCATGACGACGTGACGCGTGAGCTGAGTGATCCCTGGCTCGACGAGCTATAGGAGCGGCCGGACGAGCTGGTGCGGCGTCCTGACTGTCGCGTGACGGTCCGCATCGCCTCCGCCGGGATGCTCTGCACGAAGCGCGACATCACCCCTTCGCGATACTGCCCGTAGGTCATCCGACTGGCGGCGTAGGTGATGTACAGCAGTTTCTCCGCCCGTGTGACCCCCACGTAGAAGAGCCGGCGTTCCTCCTCCATCGGCAGCGGATCGAATGCTTCGGCCTCGACGGCCCGGTGGATCGGCAGCAGACCCTCTTCGGCGCCGGCGATGAAGACGACCGGGAACTCCAGACCCTTGGCGGAGTGGAGCGTGATCAGCGTCACCGACCCGACGTTCTCGTCCTCCATCGTGTCGGCGTCCGAGATGAGGGCGACCTGCTCGAGGTACGCGGGGAGCGCTTCGGCCGGATCGATCGCGTCGTAGCGCTCGAGGTCGACTCGAAGCTCCTGGACGTTTGCCCAGCGCTGGAGCTCCTCCTCGACATTGGAGTCGAAGGAGGTGCGGAAATCGGTCACCTCGACGATCGAGTCGAAGAGCTCCGCGAGCGTCTTGTCCTTCTGGTGCTCTTGCAGGATAGCGAATGCGGTTCCGAGCCGGTTCGCTGCCGTCTTGCCGGATCCGGTGAATTGAGGTGCCGGATCAGAGCTCTTGACGGCGACGGAGGGCACGAGCGCGGTGAACGCGTCGAGGAGCGGACGACGATACGTCGCCGCCCACTCGGCAGCGGTCTCCATCGCGCGGGGGCCGAAACCTCGGCCGATGGGGAAGTGATCGATCACCCGCTCGAGGCTGACGCGGTCGTACGGGTTGTAGAGCACGCGAAGGACCGCGAGGATGTCGCGGACTTCCTTGCGCTCGTAGAACCGGACGCCGCCCACGATGCGGTATCGGAACTCGCTTGTGCGGAACGCCTCTTCCAGCACGCGGCTCTGCGCGGTGGTGCGGTACATAACCGCCACGTCCTCGGCCCGGGCGAACCCGCGCGCGATAAGCCGTCGGATCTCGCTCACGATCCAGGACGCCTCATGCTGCTGGTCCGTGAGCTCCCGAACCTGGATCTGCTCACCCTCGTCGTTGAGCGTGCGGATGCGCCGGTCGATCCGGTCCTTGTTGTCCCGGATGACGCGGTCCGCGGCCTGGACGATGCGCTGGGTCGATCGATAGTTGATCTCCAGATGGATCTGGGTGGCGTCCGGATAGTCCTTCTCGAAGTCGAGGATGTTCCGGATGTCTGCCTGGCGCCATGCGTAGATCGACTGGTCAGGGTCACCGACCACGAACAGGTTGTGATAGTAGTCGGCGAGGGCGGAGACCATCACGTACTGGACGCGGTTGGTGTCCTGGTACTCGTCGACCATGATGTAGCGGAACTGCTGCTGGTATCGATGGAGCGCCTCGGGCGCCGCATCGAAAAGCCGGATGGGCAGGCCAAGCAGGTCGTCAAAGTCGACGGCATTGGCAGCCTTCAGCAGCTTCTCGTATTCCTGATAAACGCGAACCACCAACTCATCGTCGTAGGTCTCGCCCTCGGCCGCGAGCTCGTCCGGCGTCATCAATGTGCTCTTCGCGGCAGAGATCCGCGAGAGCATGCGGCGAGGCGCGACCTGCTTGGGATCCAGCCCGGCGTTCTTGACGGCCGAGCGGGCGAGCTCCATCTGGTCGCCGTCGTCGTAGATCACGAAATTCGGCTGGAGCTGCAGGTGATGGGAGACGAGACCCGGATTCTGGCGAAGGATGCGCACGCCGAGCGAGTGGAACGTCCCCATCACGAGGCCTTCGGTGGATTCGTCACCGATCAGCTTGTCGATGCGATCCCGCATCTCGCGCGCGGCCTTGTTGGTGAAGGTCACGGCGAGGATGTTCTCGGGCCTGATGCCTTGTTCCTGGATCAGGTAGGCAATTCGATGGGTCAGCACGCGCGTCTTGCCGGAGCCGGGTCCGGCGACGACAAGCACCGGCCCTTCGGTTGTCACAACCGCGCGTTGCTGGTCCTCATTCAGTCCGTTGAGCAGTGGAGAAACGTGATCCGACATCTGCAGGTGCGATCCATCCATTGTTGAGGCGGGGTTCCGCTGGCGTTCGTGTTGATGGGGGACGGGCATCCTGGTGCAGGGAGTGCGAGCAGGCGCGTCCCGGGACACCCGGAGTGTAGCATTCCGATGGGTGTCCAAATCGGCCAAGAATTGGTTGACGCGGAACGTATTCTTTGCTACCTTTACGCGCGTCACGAACGCCGACGTAGCTCAGTGGCAGAGCAAAGGACTCATAAGCCTTCGGTCGCTGGTTCGAATCCAGCCGTCGGCACCAACCACTCGTCACCAGACGAAAAGTTGATAGCCATGGAACCGCGTTCATCGCAACGAATTCCCCAGCCGCCCACGCGTGAAACGGGAATCGTTCAGCGTGTTCGCGCGTCGTTGACCCGTTGGACCGATCCGGTCACGACTCCGCATGTTCTCATTGGTTGCTCGGGCGGCCGCGATTCCGTTGCGATGGCCGCGGTTCTTGCTGCGCTGGTCCGTACGGGCACGATCACCGCGGCCATCGCGCACGTCGATCACCGGATGCGGGCGACGTCTCACGAGGCGGCGGCAGGTACCCGGGAGATCGCCAGCGTGCTCGGGTTGCCGTTTCACCTGGTAGAGCTGGATCCGGATGCGGTTGAACGGCACCAGGGTGTCGGCCCCGAGGAAGCACTCCGCCGCGAGCGCTACCTTGCTCTTTCTCGCATCGCTCGCCAGACACAAGCCGACGCGGTCGCTGTGGCACACCACGAGCGCGACCAGGCCGAGACCGTGCTCTTGCACCTTATTCGGGGCGCGGGCCTGCATGGCGCGACCGGCATGCGCGAATGGACGACGTTCGACGTCCCCTGGTGGTCGTCGGCGGAATATCCACGGGCGTTGACCGTCTGGCGGCCCTTCCTGCGAGAGAGCTGGGACGAGATCGAGGAGGTCATCCAGGAGTCCGGGCTTCCGGTTTTCCAGGACGAGTCCAACGACGATCGGCGATACCGGCGCAATGCGGTTCGCCACGATGTCCTGCCGCTGCTTGAACGCATCTCGCCGGGCTCTACGGTGAATATCGCCCGATTTGCCGAGCTGGCGGGCGAGGATGACGATTTCCTCGAGGCGATCGCGCGGGAACGGCTTCAACTACAGCCCGATCGGGACCTGCACAGGCGAGCGATCGTCGGCCAGCCGCGATCGATCCAGCGGCGAGTGATCCAGCAGTGGGTTTCGCTGTGCGGATTCGATGGGGACCTGACGACGAACCGGATCGACGCGGTCTGCGAGCTGGCGGAGCGGAATCGCTCTGGCTCGCAGGTGGATATGGGCAGCGGCTGGATCGTCAGGCTCCAGCGAGGCGTGTTGTCCCTTCGTCCCTGAAGGCGGGTACCATTGTCCTGTGAGCAAGAAGCGCCCGCCCGGGCCATGCGAAAGCAGGACATGAACATGCCCGACCAGACCGCGGAAAACGTGAACGTCGCCATCCCCGGCGACATGAAGTCCGAAGGAGTATCCCGCATCCTGATCAGCGAGCAGCAGATCCGGGACGAGATCGCGGCCATCGCGAAGGAGCTGGACGAGGAATACGCCGGCGACCAGCCGCTCGTCATTTGCGTGTTGCGGGGCGCCGTTGCCTTCATGGCCGACCTCGTCAAGGAGATGTCGATCCCGCTGGAGATGGATTTCATGGCGATCTCCAGCTACGGCGCCTCGACGCGTTCGTCGGGCGTCGTGCGCATCCTGAAGGACCTGAACGAGGAGATCGCCGGTCGGCGACTCATCGTCGTTGAGGACATCGTCGACAGTGGCCTGACGCTCCAGTACCTCCTCGGGATGCTCGAGCGGCGGCAGCCGAAGGACATCAAGGTCGTGGCGCTGGTCAAGAAGGACAAGCCGGACGCGATCGATGTGCAGGTCGATCGCGTCGGGTTCACCGTGCCGGACGAGTTCGTGGTCGGTTACGGGTTGGACTACGCCGGTCGCTACCGCAACCTGCCGTACATCGGCGTGTTGCACCCGTCTGTCTACGGCGGAGAAGCTGAAGAAGGGGCTGCCGGCGCCTGACGCCGGCGAGCACAGAAAAGCCTCCATCGTTCGATGGAGGCTTTTGCTTGCCTTGGGTGGAGACGGGGGGATTCGAACCCCCGACCTCTACAGTGCGATTGTAGCGCTCTCCCAGCTGAGCTACGTCCCCGCGGGCGAATGGGATTATAAGCGGTCGAATCGCCCAAGGTCAATAGTGATCCGGAAATCCGGACGAAATCTCGAATAGGGAGGATCGAAGATGGTTCGCGTCATGACCTGGAACATCCGGACCGGGGTGGGGAACGATCCCACATCGCCGGGGAAGAGAACGCCCCCTGACCTGGAACGGATTGCTCGCGTGATCCAGACGGTGAATCCCGACATCGTGGCCCTACAAGAAGTCGATCGTGGCCGCGAGCGGACGCTCGGCGTCGATCAGCCTGAGTTCCTCGGCGGACTGCTCCGCATGGATTACCGATATGGCCCGAACCTCGTGGACGACGAAGGCGAGTATGGCATCGCGATCCTGACGCCACATCCGGTGCGAGCCTTTCATCACGAACTGCTGCCCGGCGTAAGTGGATGGGAGCCAAGGGGATATATCGAGGCGGTAATCGACATTCCGGGAGCGGAGCAGGTAACCGTCGTGAACACTCACCTGCAAGTTGCGTTCGGGGATGGGGAGGACGAGGCGGCGCGGCAACGGAGGGAGAGCGCGGCGATCGTTGCCCAGCGCGTGCTCGAGGCGGAAGGACCCGCCCTCCTGACCGGTGACTTCAACGCCGAGCCGACCGTCGGCGACCTCGATGCGCTGTCGGCGCTCGAAGATGCATGGATTTCGGTGGGAAGTGAGAGCGACGGGAAGACGTTTCCGGCAACCCCGTTTGGCGATCCGGAGACCAGGATCGATGCCGTCTTCGTCAACAGCAGGTTCCGTGTCGAGGACTGCCGCGTTCTCAGGGATGAGGAGACGGCATTGGCGTCTGACCACTATCCGGTCGTCGTCGAGCTCGACATTTTGGAGTCGTAGTCGAACGGGTCAACAGTCCCCCCCTGGCGCGTATATTGCGATGTCGGAATATCGTCGTGCCGGTCCGACTTTGTCGGATAAGAACTTGGGGGAATTGCCTATGCGCTTTCGAGCCTTTGTCGCAACCGTGGTCGCATTGACCTTCGCGCTGCTTGCTGCCAACCTGGCCATGACCCAGACCCCGGTCGTGGCGGGCGGCGTGCGCGTCATGACCTACAACATTCACCATGCCTCGGGAAATGATGACTGCACCGATGAGGAGACACCGGAGGGGGAGATCCCGGAGCCGGATTGCGCGCTCGATCTTGAGCGCATCGCTCAGGTGATCGAGTCCCAGTCGCCGGATATCGTGGCGCTCCAGGAGGTCGATCGATTCTGGGCGCGTTCGGGCGGCGTCGATCAGCCGGAAGCGCTGGCCGAGATGCTCGGCATGAACGTCTGCTACGGCGCAAACCTCAGCCACGAGGCTGACGATCACGCCGACGAGCCACATGAGTACGGCGTCGCGGTTCTGACCATCTTCGACATTTCGAGCTGCGAGAACACATTGCTGCCGATCGTTGAAGGGGAGGAGCAGCGAGGACTTCTGGACGCTCGCATCACCATCGACGGGGTCGGCGAGGTGGCCGTGCTGAATACGCACTTCGATCACAAGGAGTCGAGCACCCGACAGATGCAGGCTGAAGCGGTGGTCGATTACCTCGGGAATGTCGATGTGCCGGCGGTCCTGATGGGTGACCTGAACGCCGGCCCTGACGATGGTGACCTGGACGTTATCCAGGCGCAGATGACGGATGCATGGGAAGCAGCCGGAGACGGCACTGACGGCTTCACGTATCCCGCGGATCCGGAATCGTCACCCGAGAACCGGATCGATTACATCTTCGCCGGTCCGGGCGTCACCGTGCAGACCGCAGCCGTTGTCGATTCGGACCTTGCCGTGATGGCGTCGGACCATCTGCCGGTGGTGGCGGATGTGCAATTTCAGCCGGTAGAAGACGTGCCGGGAGCAACACCGGTGACATGAGAGAAGCGGGCCTGGGCCGCTGGATCGTTCGCGTGTTCAGCGGCCCGGGCCTTGTCATCTCGTCGGGAGTGGATGGTATACTTCCGGCACGACCAACGCGGGTGTAACTCAGTTGGTAGAGTGTTTGCTTCCCAAGCAAAATGTCGCCGGTTCGAGTCCGGTCACCCGCTCCCAGAAACCACACAAAGACCTCAGCAAAGCGGTCCCTCATACGAGGGGCCTTTTTTGTCGCCCTTCGTCAGTGCTTATCAACGATGCTGAGGTACGGCCTACCGAGTCCCTGACTGGCTAGATAGGTGCATTCGGGGCGCTCAGTACTGCTTGCAACTCCGCCTACAGATAATCAACGGCTCCCTGCATCATTGGTGGAGCCGTTGTACCTGACGGCACTGGTCGAGAATCGGCCTGAATAAGCCGTTTTTCGGCATCCTGCGATATCGTATGGACCACGCCCTGCCGGCAGTGGAATCAGGACGATTGGTGGTTGAGGCACACTGTACGCATTTGCAGGAGTGGTCATTCATGCAGTTGAGAGTGAGAAGCGCGACCGAGGGCGACGAGCCGGGGGTCGTCGAATTGTGGCGAGCATGCGATCTGGTTGTTCACTACAACGATCCCGCGGCGGACTTTCGATTCGCGAAGACCGCTCCCTGTTCTGACGTGCTCGTCGGGGAAGATGAGGCCGGCCGAATTGTCGGGAGCGTGATGGTGGGTCACGATGGTCATCGCGGGTGGCTCTACTACGTGGCCGCCCATCCCAACGTTCGCGGGAGCGGTGTTGGCCGACACATGGTCGAAGCGGGCGAAGGGTGGCTGCTCGAACGAGGCGTGGCGAAGGTCCAGTTGCTGGTGCGGGAGACGAACACCGGGGTTATCTCGTTCTACGAGCATCTGGGCTTCAAGATCTCACCACGGACTCTTATGGCGAAGTGGCTTCACGAGTCCGACTGATTGCGGTCGGCCCGATCGCCTCGAGCCCCACGCGATGCGACGATTGCGCAGGTAAGTGCCAATCCCGAGCATCGACCAGTATGCGCCCCCCGAGTGTCGATCGAGCTCCGGACATTGAGGCTGCAGTACAAGCGCGTGACATGGCTAGGGTGCACGCACTCCTGATGGATGACGCGCGATCGAACCTGGTGGTCGAGAGCCCTGAGGCAGTGGCCGAACAGTTGTCGAACGTCCTGACCCCGGAAGTCGATAACGGGACCATCCTCCTATACAGTGTCCCGGGCATGTCCTACG
>DATGPC010000309.1:0-6671 GCA_035305265.1 Thermomicrobiales bacterium
CGAGATCGTCACGCCGGTCAGCGCCTCGCACGTCTCGCCCTCGCAGCTCAGCACGCCCGTCCCGAACGTCTTCAGGGCCGGATCCGGCTGCGTCCCACCGGGCACGCCGCCCCGGCCGACCTCGACCAGCACCGTCTCCCCCGCCAGCATCGTGGCGTTCACCGTCAGCCCGCTGGAGACCTCGGCCAACTCGTACGTGCCCTCCGGCACGAGGACCTGCCCTTCGGCATCCGCCGCGAAGGTGTACGCCTCGCCGGTATCAACGTTCGTCATCGCCATCCCGGCCTCGAGATCCTCGCCGCTTTCCCCGCGCGCCATCTCCGGCAACCGGCCACCCGACCGCTCCGTCCAGTTCAGGTACGTCTCATCCGCCGTGAACACCTGCAGCGCCACCACGGCCGGCATCGTCTCGAGATCCGGCAGCTCGAGCCACGTGCAATCGAGCGACGGGCGGTACGCCTCCGTCTCACCCTCCGGCGTGGACGCGATCCAGTCGATCGAGACCGTCCGGTCCACCTCGGACTGCACCGTCATCGGGACGGCCGAGCGCCACCCGGTGCCCGGCTCCGACGCGAGGCACGTCATCACCCGGACGCCGCCATCGGCCGCATTCGCCGACGCATCCGACACCGCCCACAGGGTTCCCTCGTCGAACGCGGCTTCTTCCGGCGACCAGGATTCCCCGGCGTTCACCGTGACGCCCCACTCGTCCGTGACGTCGATGTTGAACGTCGCGTCCGGGACGTCGGTGCAATGCGACTCGACGAACACGGGCAGCGAGCTGATGCCCTCACACGTCCGCTTCACGATCCGGATCGATGGACCCTCTGCGCCCTGCGCCGCGCTCGCCGGGGATGAACCAATGCCCGGCATGGCCAGAAGGACCGCCAGCGCGAGCATGATTGGGCGAAGACGCAGGAATTTCCCGAGGTGCATGATACCTCCCTGGATATGGCTCTTTTTCGTTCATTGTCCCTACTTCCCACAACGGACGGACCCCTCGATCGGTTTCTCCCGCACCTCGACGCCCCTTTCCGGCAGCCGAATCTCGCGTATGATGACCGGACAGGGAAACGCCCCGGGACTCGATCCGGAACCGCCAGGAAACCGCATGCAGACCACCGCGACCCGCGCCACGCGCGTGTCCTTGCCGCTCGCCTATCTCGCCCTCACCGTCGTCCTCGTCGGGCTGACCTTCCGCGCGCCGCTGCTCTCCGTATCGCCGCTGCTGGAGACCATCGCCCGCGATACCGGCATCACCGCGGCAACCGCCGGTCTCCTCACCACCATCCCCGTCATCTGCTTCGGGTTCGTCTCGCTGCTCGCACCGGTGCTGGCACGCAAATTCGGCATGGAGAAGGTACTGTTCGGCGTCGTCGCCGTGCTCATCACCGGCATCCTGCTCCGCACCGCGACGCCCATCGTCGCCCTCTTCGGAGGCACCATCGTGCTCGGGGCGGCGATCGCGATCGGCAACGTCGTCGTGCCGGGCTTCATCAAGCGCGAGGCACCAGGCCACGTCGGGCCGATGACTTCGCTCTATTCCGCCTCGATCTCCGGTAGCGGCGCGCTCGGCGCGGGCCTCACCATCCCGCTGATGAACACGCTCGATCTCTCCTGGCGCCAGGTCCTCGCCTGGCCCGCCGCCATTGGCATCCTCGCCGTCGCCGTCATGCTGCCGTGGCTCACCCACGCCCGGAACGCCCGCCGCCCCCGGACCGGCACCCACACCCGCACCGGCGTCTGGCGCGATCCGCTCGGCTGGTGGGTCACCGGCTACATGGGCATGCAATCGCTCGTCTTCTTCTCCACCACCTCGTGGCTCCCGACCTACCTCATCGCCCAGGGCATGGCCGATGCCCGCGCCGGGGCCATGCTGGCGCTCTCGCCGCTCGCCGGCGTCGGCGGCTCCTTCATCGCGCCACTCCTCGTCGCGAAACGTCCCGACCAGCGCTGGCTCATCTGGGTCAGCTCCGCGCTCTGCGCCATCGGCATCACCGGCTTCCTGCTCCTGCCCCTGACGGCAACCGTGCTCTGGGTGATGCTCTTCGGCTTCGGCAGCGGCATGACCCTCAGCCTCGCCCTCGCCTTCATCGGCCTGCGCACCCCGGATTCCCACCACGCCGCCGACCTCTCCGGCATGTCCCAGAGCGTCGGCTACGCCCTCGCCGCCCTCGGCCCCATCGCCGTCGGCCTGCTCTTCGACCTCGTCGGCGAATGGACCATCCCGATGCTCCTCATCCTCGCGTCCATCATCCCCCTCACGATCGCCGGACTCGCCGCCGGCCGGAACCGCGTCATCACGCCGGTTTCGTCCTGATCCTCCCGGGTCATTGCGCATTTCTCCGATTTGACATAGAGTTCGCCGGTAACGATCTGAGCGTTCAACATAACCCACGACTAAGGAGAGAGACGATGGCGACAACGTCGCGGCCGATCGCGATGGATAACGACGACTCCGCGCCAGCGGATGATGGCCTGTTCGGACCGGGAAGCGTCACCTGGCGCGTGATGTCATCACCCTCGACGTCGCTCGGGACATCCGCCGCCGTCCTTGCCCAAATGCTCCACCCCAAAGTCGTCCGTCTCATCGCCCAGGCATCCACCTTCGAGCGCAATCCGGAGCTCCGTGGCCGCCTGACCGCCGAGTACGGCCTGACGATCACCTACGGCGACACCGCCTCCGCCGAGGCGGCCGGCGCGACCCTCCGCAAGCTGCATGGCCGCATGAAGGCCGTCGATATCGAGACCGGCGAAGCCTACGACGCGAACGAGCCGGAGCTGCTGCGCTGGGTCCACTGCACCATCCCGTGGGCGTTGATGCGCGCCTACGACCGCTGGGGCCCGGACCTGACCGCCGAGGAAAAGGACCGCTTCGTCGATGAGCAGCGTACCGCCGGCCGCCTGGTCGGGCTGGATCCGGAAACGCTCCCGCGCACGAATGCGGAGCTGGAAGACTACATCGCCAGCATGATCCCCAAACTCGCCTATACCGCCGAGGCAGGACGCATCCGCGCCATCATGGTGCCCCGCAAGATGCCCCGGAGCGGCAACGACGTGATCATGCGGCTGATGAGCCTCGCCGCCGTCGATATCCTGCCCGAGGAGATGCGCCACCTCTACGGCTACTGGTGGAGCCCGCTCCACCGTGGCCTCCTCGGCCTCGCAACCAACGGCCTGCTGCGCTCGGCCGTGAAGAAGACCCCCTACGAGCGGGTCCTCCCCGGTCTTCGCGAGCACGCCCGCGTCCACGCCTTCGGCACCCGCGCCCTCAAGATCAACAAGGACCTCCGCTCCAGCAAATCTGTCACCCCGACGGCCGCCACCCCGGACGCGCAACCGTCCAGCGAGCAGATCCCGGCACCCTGAAGCACCTCCCGGCAGGGTCGGTTTCATTCCGACCCGATCGGCCACACCTCTCGCCAACGAAACCCGAAGGACGACCCGCCTCGTCCTTCGGATTTTCCATTGCATAAATACGATTTATTGTGCATCCTGACTTGTATCCGGGTCACTGTTGGGATCTACGTCTGGGGAATTCCCCACACTCGTTTTGCGGCTATGCCGCGGAAAGGGTTGGAATGTCTCGCGCACGTTTCGAGGAGATGTTGAAGCGCCGCACATCGCGGCGAATGGCGGTCGCATCCGGCGCCGCCGGGTTGATCGGGCTCAGCCTCCCCGGTCGCCCGACACTGGCGATGGCCCGCCAGGGCGCAACGCCGGAAGCCACACCCGTTGACCTCAGCCGAAAACCGTCCGCCACCTTCGGCGCCTATCCCTTCCAGCTCGGCGTCGCCTCCGGCGATCCATTGCCGAACGGCGTCGTCCTCTGGACCCGCCTCGCCCCCTCCCCGATCGATGGCGGCGGCATGGATCCCGTTCCATACGACGTCAGGTGGGAAGTCGCCCGCGACGAATCGTTCTCGGACATCGTCCAGACCGGTCTCGCCGTCGCCGACCCCAACCTCGCCCATAGCGTCCACGTCGACGTCACCGGCCTCGAGCCGTACACCGAGTACTTCTACCGCTTCATGGTCGGCGATGAGGTGAGCGAGACCGGGCGCACCGTCACCGCCCCGGCGCCGAGCCAGCCGGTCGACAGCCTCCGCTTCGGCGTAGCCTCCTGCGCCAACTACGAGGACGGCTACTTCGTCGCCTACCGCGACATGGCCGAGCAACGCTTCGACGCCATCTTCCACCTTGGCGACTACATCTACGAGGTCGATCCGTCCCGCGAAGCCTTCCGCCAGGCGCCGTGGACCACCACCTACGTCTACGGCGAGCCGGTCGTGCTGCAGGGCTACCGCAACCGCTTCGGCATCTACCACACCGACGCCGACCTGCGGGCCGTGCGCGCCTCGGCGCCGATGATCGTGACGTGGGACGACCACGAGGTCGAGGACAACTACGCCGGCGAGCACCCGACCGGGAACATCCGCCGCGAGGAGTTCCTCCAGCGCCGCGCCGACGCCTACCAGGCCTACTACGAGCACATGCCGCTGCGCCCGTGGTCGATGCCGGTCGGCCCCGACATGACCCTCTACCGCTCCCTCGCCTTCGGCGACCTGATGCAGGTCAACGTGCTCGACACCCGCCAGTACCGCGACGACCAGCCGTCCGGGAACGGCATCCACCCCCGCACCCCCGCATCGGTCGATCCGAACACCACCATGCTCGGACCGGACCAGGAGCGCTGGCTGCTGGACAAGCTCTCCGGCTCGAACGCGACCTGGAACGTCATGGCCCAGCAGGTCCTGCTCGCGGAAACCTACTTCCCGGTCGCCGATGGCGACGCCATCGCCTTCTACAACGACTCGTGGACCGGCTACCCCGCCGCCCGCCAGCGCATCCTGCAGCACATCGTCGACGCCCAGGTTCCCAACCCGGTCGTCCTCACCGGCGACATGCACACCTCGTGGGCGGCCGACGTCCTCCTCGACTGGGACGATCCCTCGGCCACGCCCATCGGCTCCGAATTCATCTGCACCTCCATCACGGCGGGAGGCATCGAGCCGTCCTCCTCACTCGGCGCCTACGAGGAGGGCTTCGACTACATGCGCTTCTACGACCCGCGCCACGGTGGCTACAGCGCACTGGAGGTCACCGAGGACCTCTTCACCTGCCGCTTCCGGCTCGTCGAGAACATGCAGCAGCCCGACTCCCCGGTGATCGACCTCGCAACATGGGTGACGGAAAAGGGCAACCCCGGCGTGCAGCAGGGCTAGGCACCGCGATCGAAAGAAGGCCTCGCCATACGGGCCGCGTTTGCGAAGCAATGCCGGCCCCATCGCCCCGGGTGGGCGGACATGGGATCCGCCCACCCCGCACCCAAAGCCCCTCGTCATCCTGAGCGGAGCAAGGGCCCGTCCTCCCCACTGCCAAGAGCCCCGTCATCCTGAGCGGAGCAAGGGCCCGTCCTCCCCACTGCCAAGAGCCCCGTCATCCTGAGCGAATGCGAAGGACCCGACGCGAAGCGATGTAGCCTGCACGCCCCCTCGCCGTCTCCAACGCTCATCCCCGTAAGGGACGACGTGCGGCGGCTACAAACCTCTCGGATCTGCACACCCGCGCCGCAATGTCGTCCCTCGGAGCCCGCCCCGAACCAAAGGACCCCGTCATCCTGAGCGAACCGTTGGCCCGATCGACCGAAGAGCCCGCCCGAGCGATCACACAGGGACCCATCATTTCACGCGAAACGCTTCCGTTTCCCAATGCCACGAACACCGGAGTTGCCCCACCGAACCCTTGTACAATGTAGACAACGGCACCTCTCGCCGGCCCAACAGCTCAACGTACAAAGGAGGATGATCATGGCGACGATGACGACCCCTTCCACCCAACCCAGGCGCAGCGTGGTCGTGCACAGCTTTACCAACGGCCTGCTCGATCCCGACAAGGAGATGCTCGGCCCGGTCGAGGATGGCGGCACCATCATCGCCAACACCGCGCCCGGCTGCTGGGGCCCGATGATCACCCCCGCCCTGCGCGGCGGCCATGAGGTCACCCAGCCGGTCTACGTCTCCGGCGCCGAGCCCGGCGACGGCATCGCCATCCGCATCCGCGACATCACCGTCACTTCCGCCGCCACCGCATCCGGCCACGACTCCTCGCCCGAGGGCTTCTGCCTTGGCGACCCCTATGTCGCGGCCCGCTGCCCGACCTGTGACGCTGTCTGGCCCGAGACCCATCTCGACGGCATCGGCCAGGACGCCGTCAAATGCGACGTCTGCGGCAACCCCGTCAAGCCCTTCGAGGTCGTCCACGGCTACACCGTCGTTTTCGACGACGCCCGCACCGTCGGCGTCACCGTCCCGCAGGAGGTCGCCAACCGGGTCGGGGAGAACCCGTATCACTACGCCGCCCTTCCGGATGAATCCGCCCAGCACCCGATCCTCGCCTACGCCCCGGCCGACCTCGCCTCGGTGATGGTGCGCATGCGGCCCTTCCTCGGCCAGCTCGGCACCACGCCCTCGCACCCGATGCCGGATTCCCACAACGCCGGCGACTTCGGCGCCTTCCTCGTCGGTGCCCCGCACGAATACGCCATCTCGGCCGAGGAGCTGGCGCAGCACAAGACCGACGGCCACATGGACATCGACGCGGTCCGCCCCGGCGCTGTCCTCATCGCCCCGGTCAAGGTCCCCGGCGGCGGCGTCTACATGGGCGACATG
>DATGPC010000310.1:0-6457 GCA_035305265.1 Thermomicrobiales bacterium
GCAGATCGCGGTGCCGTATTCCCCGGCGCTCGAGCCGGGGCTGCTCTACATGCCCGAGAATTTCGAGGTCGAGGTAGGTGGAGCGATCGTCTTTGTGCTGAACGTTACGCGGTTCGAGCGCATCTGACGCGGCCATCACAACGAGAGACCATTGGAAACCGGGCCCACGACGAGATCGCGGGCCCGGTTCTTGTTCCGTGACGTGTCCTCAGGTCTTCTCTACGTCGTAGCGAAGAAAGACCCATCCGCTCGCGAATTGGCGAATATCGACGAGCGTCAGGTTCGATCGATGCATGCCGGTGAACAGTGGCGTGCCCCCGCCAAGGATGACCGGCACGATCCCGAGATGGATACGATCGAGCAGTCCATGTTCGAGAGCGATCGCGGCGTGCTCCGCTTCCGAGAGCACGATATCCCCGGTTGCGGTCGTGATGATCCTCGCGAGTACATCGTCTGTGAGCTTCGGTACCACCGTGTAGATCCGCTCGTCGATGCCCTCATGTGCGTCCGTGACAACCGTCTTGCGAACGCCTCGCCAATACTCGGCGTACTCGCGCATGACGGGATCCTGCAGATGCGACCCGGGAAGGTTCTCCCACGCATTCATGACGTGATAGGTGCGATCGCCGTAGATATGATCGGAGTACGTTTTCTCAAGCTCATTGATGTAGCGATGGACCTCCTCGTCCGGCTGGTGGAAGTCGATGCCGCCATTCGGGTCGGTCACGAACCCGTCGAGTGAGGTGAACGGGGCGTAAATGACGTGGGGCATGAGTCGTTCTCCGGATGTCGTCGGCGGATCGGTTGTTGACGTTAGCATACGGAGCAGGACCGCCCGATTTCTTCTCCGATCGTGCGAGTTCCCTCATGCCGCATCACTTACCTCCGGCGGCATTGCGTGGTACAAGTGGTCAGGTTTCTATTCGGTCCTATGGAGGATTCAATGACGGACGCTTCGACAAACGGAATGGCATGGGCCGACAAGGTATCGCGGGACGACATCGTCAAGGTCGGCTGTGAGCTCGTCTCGATCCCGAGCGTGAGCGGAGACGAGTGGGAGGTCATGCAGTTCGTCAAGCGATGGCTGGACGAGCGCGGGATCAGCTGGGTGGAGACCGCCAACGACCCGAAGCGGCCGAACATCATCGCGACAGTAGGTGATCCGTCGACCGGGCCGATCATCGCTATGAACGGCCACCTGGACGTGGTCCCGGTCTCCGACGCGTCGTCGTGGAAGACCGACCCGTTCGAGGGAGTCGTGAGCGAGGACGGCAAGAAGATCTTCGGCCGTGGCGCCAGCGACATGAAGACCTCGGTCGGCGTCATGATGCACATGCTTGAGATCTTCAGGGACGCGCCGCTCAAGGGCGCGCTGCAGGCGCACATCGTCTCGGACGAAGAGACGAGCGCCGAGTTCGGCACCAAGCACGTGCTCCGAGAGATCGAGGCGGGGCACCTGCCGCGACCGGACTACGTGTTCATCGGTGAGGGCTCTGAGCACAAGGTGCGGAACGCTGAGCGCGGTGGCCTCGCGGTGAATGTCCACTTCAAGGGGCGGGCGTCCCACACGGCTGCTGCCCGGGTGACCGGCATCAATGCGCTCCAGAAGGCCGCGAAGGGCATCCTCGCGCTGGAGCATCACATCGAGACCTTCCACCCGGCGGTTGGCTACCCGGTCCTCTCGGTCAACATGATCGAGGCCGGTATTGCTCACAACGTCGTGCCGGGCGAGGCAAAGATCAGCATCGATCGGCGGCTTGTCCCGGGCGAGACGAAGGAGTCCGCCGTTGCGGATATCCGCGCCAAGCTGGACGCCGTCGCTGCGGAAGATCCGGACTTCGTCTACGAGCTGGAGATCGATCCGGACGGCACCTACATCGAGCCGAACATCACGCCGGAGGATTCGCCGCTTGTCCAGGCCTTCCAGAACAGCATCCGCAAGCTGACAGGCGAGGAGCCTGAGTTCTTCGTGCAGTGGGCCGGTATGACCGATGGCCGCTTCTATCGCCAGCACGGCATCGACACGGTCGGTATGGGACCGCGTGGCGAAGGCGCCCACGGAGCGAACGAGAGCATTCAGATCGACGACCTCGTCAAGCAGGCCCGGATCTACGCAACCACGATCTCCGACCTGCTCGGCGCCTAAATCCGGGATTGCCAGGATCAGCCGAAGTGGAGGTCGTCGTTGCGCTGCAAGGCTGACCGTTGAAAGGTCCAGAGCCTGGAAGCGATGAGAAGGGAGAGCGGCGATCGCCGCTCTCCCTTCTGTGTGTCCTGGCCTGGATCCGGTGTCATCGCTCCCGTTTACCGAGAAAGAAGTCCACAAGGACGGGCGCCAGCGCGTCGTCAGCCGGGATGTGCTCCTGTCCGGGCAACTGACGGTACTCGGCAATGGGGAGATGGTTCATCAATTCCCGGGCGCCGTCCTGCACCCACGGGAACGTTTCGCTGCCGGTCATCACGAGCGTCGGGATCGAGATCGAGCTCCACGGTTCGGGCGAGAGACGCTTCCCTGCCATCGTGTCTCCCATCACCTTCGCGTCGTAGGGGATGGTGTGGGCCAGGCTCACGCTGTGGTCCCAGAACGGGCTCTCACGCATCTGCTCGACCAACTCCGGCTCAACACCCACGACGACGGTCGAGAAGCGCTTGAGAGCCTCCTCACGCTTTCCCTGGGCGATGAGTGCCGTGACGTCCTCTGTGTAGTTCTCCGGAACCGGGGGCCGGTTCCCGTTGACGACGAAAGGCGGCTCGTACGCCGCGACCTTTTCGATCGGAAGTCCGGCAGCTGCGGCACGCAGCGCCAGGACCGCGCCGGATGACATGCCGAGGACGTACGCTGTCGGCCCGAACGCGTCGACGAGGGCGGCGATATCCTCGATCTCCCGCTCGACCGCATAGGGCGCGGTGTCGGCGCTGTCGCCCCGGCCCCGACGGTTGTACGTAATGACGGTGAAATGGGGCGTGAGCATGTTCGCCAATGGCACACTGAACTGGCGCGATGCCGTCGCGCCATCCACCTTGATCAGGGTTGGGCCGTCGCCGAACCGGTCGTAGGCGATCGCTGTGCCATCTCTGGATGTGACATGTGGCATTGGAGATGTTCCTTCCCGTTAGCGTTGGTCGTGTTTGGGGCGCCACCCGGCGGACAACGGTAGCGGGAAGGTGTTACAGAAATTTCTCGGTTCACCAGGAAGCCTGGACGAACGAAGGAAACGGAGCGGCATGTGACCGCTCCGTTTCCGGATCGAATCGCCCAACTCCTGGCAGGCTCATGAGGATATTCACGCAGACGGTTCCAGTGCCTATCCCGTGATCAGGCTGACCAACTCCCGCCGCTCACTGTCAGCATCATCCACGATCAGCGGGTGGAGCAGCACCTCTCCGATCCCTTCCGCAAGGGTGGCCTCCAGCCGCTGGCGAATCTCGCCAGGCGTGCCTGAGACGACGACCTCGTCCAGCACCTCGGCTGGCGTCCGGCCGTTGTCCGTCCGGGGGAGCCCGGCTTTCTCGAACATCTGCTGGTAGAACGGCAGCGCGCCATAGTAGGCGAGATCCACCGATGCTGCCTCCCGCGCGCGACTTCGATCCGTCGTGAGGGCAACGGGAACGTGGGCGATGAGCGGCGGGGTCTCCCGGCCGGCTGCGTCGGCGCCTTCCCGCAGGTTCGTCAGCCCGGTTTCGACGAGATACCGGATCGGCGCCATCCAGCTGATTGCGGCGTCGGCGATCTCCCCGGCCATGCGGTAACTCTTCGGACTGAGCGCTGAGATGCTGATCTCCGTCTTTGGCGGCGTCACGGTGCCTTCGGGGTAAGCCTCCATCACGTTGAAGAACTCACCGTGAAGATCGATCTCGCCGTCCCAAAGCAGCCCTCGCAAGACCGCGACGTACTCGCGCAGGTAGGTGAGGGGCTTGTTCCCCATCTTGATGCCGAGATTCTTTTCCATCCGGGGACGGTGACTGGTGCCGACGCCGAGCCGGAGCCGGCCAGGCGCGAGGCTCTCGATGACTTGCGCCTGTGAGACGAGGGCCGCCGGGTGTCGCGGATAGATCTGCATGATCGACGTGCCGAGCCTGATCCGCTCGGTCGTCGCGGCTGCGGCGGCGTAGAAGCTCATCGCGTCGGGCCAGAGGACATTGTTTGTCTGCCAGACGGTGTCGACGCCCGCCTCGTCCAGCTCCTGCACGATCTGAAGGTTGCGACCGACGTCAGGCGTCGGCTTGACGAAGATTCCGGCGTTAAGCGGCATGGTGAGGTTCCTCCTGTTCAGTCCGGAAGATCGATCTAGATATGCTTCTTCATCCAGCCGACGATCCGCTCCATCAGGTCGATTTGATGGTTGTATTCGACGAAGCTGTGCCCTTCGCGCGGGTAGCGCACGAATTGCACCGGCACTCCGCAAACCTGCAACGCGCGGTAGTACTCCTGCCCCTGCGTGACATGCACGCGGCTGTCGTCTTCGCCATGGACGATGAGCGTCGGCGTGACGACCTTGTGCGCGTACCGTACGGGCGAGATGTTGGCGTAGGAATCCCACCCCGCTTCCCGGTATGGATGATCCGGGTAGATCAGGGTGTTGTACTCGGCGATATCGCCAGCGCCGTGGTCGGAAACGTTGTTCGCCACACCTGCGCCCATCACCGCCGCCTTGAAGATATCGGTCTGCGTAATCGTCCAGGCGGTCAGGTAGCCACCCCACGACCATCCGGAAATTGCGAGTCGCTCACGGTCGGCAATGCCGCGCTCGACCATCGCCAACGCGCCGGAGACGAGATCGCGGGATTCGCCACCTCCGACATCGTCCTGCAGCAGCTGCTCGAACGCCGCGCCGTAGCCGATGGATCCGCGCGGGTTCGGCAGCAACACGGCGTAGCCCTGCGCGGCCAGCATCTGCGCCCAGTCATGCCAGTTTGCGTAGAAGCGCTCGGTCCAGAGCGACGCCGGGCCGCCGTGGACCTGCAAGACGAGGGGGTAACGTTTACCGTCCTCGTAGCCGTGCGGATAGATCAGGAGGCCATCGACATCGACGCCGTCCGTGCTTTCCCATGTGACGACCTCGCCGTTGGACAGACGACCTGAGAGGTTCTCGCCGAACGATGTCAGCTTCGTCGCCTCGCCGGATGCCGAGACGCGATACACCTCATCCGGGGTGTCCAGCGCGCTCCAGATCAGGCCCAGATCGCCGCTGTGCGCCATCGAAGGCCGGCTCATGACGCTTCCTCGCTCCCCGAGGGTGCCGATATTCACCGGCTCCAGCCTTCCGGTTTCACCGTCGAGGCTATAGAGCCGGAGCGTCGCGTGGTCGGCTCGCAGGAGGATGAGGCCAGACTCCCTCCGGGGGTCGGCGAAGAGTGCCATATCCGCCGAGCGCTCGTTGTCGGTCACCTTGCGACGCGTCCCTCCGGAAAGGGGCAGGGACCAAACGGCATAGGAAGGGTCGTCCCGATGATCGTTCGCGAGGAAGAACACGACCGGTTCACCGTCGACCGCCCGGACCACCGGATCACGCGGCAGGTTCCTGAAGCTACCTAACGGTCGTGAGATGCCCCCATGTACCGGGACGACGCGCAGCTCGGATGCGCGGAACGCCTCGTTCCACGTTGGCAGATCAGCTGTTACGGCTACGATGCTCTCGCCATCCGTGGACCATGCATAGTGGTGCAGGTGGCGCTTTCCGTGCGTCAGGCAGCGACCGTGACCGGTCTCTGGATCGATGACCCAGAGGCGGTCGCGCTTGTCTTCCTCCTCGAAGAGGATGGCGTCGCGTTTTTCTTTCTCGCGTTCCTTCTCTTCGTCAGTTTGCTTCTCGGTGATCACGACGGCGATCAGCTTGCCGTCCGGTGACCACGACGGTTGCGACATCTTGCCTTCGAAATCGCCGACCTGCTGTGCTTCGCCACCGTCGATCGGCAGCACGTAGAGGCGGCTTTCGGCGTCCTTCTCGCGTTTCGCCACGAAGGCGAGTGTCCGGCTGTCCGGCGACCAGTCGAATCCGGTGTGATCCCCCTTGCCGGTGGTAAAGCGGTGGGCCGGCGCGCCGTCGGTAGAGACCCAGATCGCGCGGTCGAAACGATCGTCCTTCCGGCCGCGCATCGAGACGGAAAAGGCGACATGACGGCCGTCGGGGGAGATGCGCGCGTCGGAGGGGATCAGCCGGTCGGCGATCTCCTCGATGCTGACGGGTGAGGCGGATACGGGAGGTGTTTCGGACATGGTCGCTCCTTGCGTGGCATCCCCGGGCGTTCGGGGTTACCTGACTGAAGGCTCTCGCGACAGTGTCGCATCAGCCGTGGCCCGGCGCGATGGTCCGTACCAATTCCATTGGCCCATGAGCTGCATCGTTGCCGGGAGCAGCAGCATGCGAATCACTGTCGCGTCGAGCACGATCGCGATGGACAAGCCAACACCCAGCGTCTTGATCACCTGCAGGTTGCTTGTGCTGAAGGCGGCGAA
>DATGPC010000311.1:0-2198 GCA_035305265.1 Thermomicrobiales bacterium
ATCCTCGACAGCCTTCGCAACGATCTCGATGTGCCGCGCCTCGTCCCACATCTGGTGCGCCATATCCATCCGCATCTCCCAGGGAAGATCCGGGAACTCGGCGAGCATCTTGCCCATTCGGTCCGTCGTTTCGACTTCCCCGTAGAGAAGCTGGTGGAATCGCTGGCGGAAGTCCTCCATCGACCACGGCTCATCGGCCTGGTAGACGGCGAAATCCTCCCGCTTGTCCGAGAACCAGAGGGGCTCCTCGACCACCGGATGGTCCAGCGGCGGGCATGTCTTCGCGAACTTGTAGCCGCCCCGGCCCCGCTTCACTCGCGGCTTGGCCTTCGCCTCGTCCTTGGCGCTGTGGAACGCGAGCCAGTGCGACTCGATCCCTTGCCCGGTCACGCCACCGCATTCGACCAGCCGCCCCTCGATATCTGCCTGGACGTCGAGCAACCGCCGCCGTGCCTCGGGCGTACACGCCATGTTATCGAGGATGGCGTTGCCCCAGGCAACATGCGACTGACCCATCGCGGCCAGCTGATGGAGCAACCGCACCGTTGGCGTATCCGTCATCGGGTCCGTCGCGTCGGCGTGATAAACGTAGGTGCTGACGAGATGCGGCTCCAGCACCTTGTAGACGGCCACCAGCCTGTCCTCGACCGACTGGAGGTTCCACACATACTCGCAAAGGCGGGCGAAGTCATCCGTGGCCGGCTCCTGCGCCTCGCGTCCGGAGCGCAGCTGCTCCAGCCGCTCGCCGAGCAGGTTGGCCGCCTGGGCGTGGTCGTAGACGTGGTAGCCAAAGGTTGCCTTCAGCGCGAGGGGCGGTGTGGTGTGCGACCATCCTCCGATCATCTCCATCAGCTGGATCTCGAGATACCGGTAGTTCGCAAGCCGCTGCGAATTCTCCTTGACTCCGAACCGTCCGCCGAACTCCCGTCGATCTACGACTGGCATGGCTAACCTCCTGACGTTGCGATGTGTGTGTCTTCAACGATCTCGATTGGCCCGTCTGCCCGGATTGCCTTGTAGACGTCATCCTCTCCGGTTCCCTGACGCAGGAGGACGATCGCGCTGGTCGGCCGGTCCACGGCCAGCGGCGCACCGTGCCAGACACCGCTATCGAGAAGGCCCCCCTGACCGGCACGAATCCGAAAGACATCGAACGTCGACCAGGATGGCTCGTCGCTTTGCGGCCCGACGTAAACCAGGCAATCCGCACCCATCGGCACGATCATCTCCGCGCTTTGCAGGTGGTACTCGGCCCATTCGAACCGCAGCTTGTCCGGCGCGAGTTCGAGATAGCCCACCGTATACGGAGCCGTCACCTCCGGGATAACGACTGTTTCTGCCCACCAGCGCCATCCAGGCCCTTTTCCGTCGGGCTCCCTGCCAGGGGCGCCGATCACCTGACCGTAGGGCTCGAAGGCGGAAGGCGTGAGTTCCTTCACCGTCAGGCGCATTGCTCACTCTCCTCCCACGACCGGCTCACGCTCGAGCGCCAGATCGACCTGCTCGTAGGCAACGATGTGCGGCTCACCGGCCAAGCCGGACCCGCGCGGCACCGCCTCGAGCAGGTTGATCAGCGTGTTCGCGACGCGAAGCTCCAGCGTGTTTTGTCCAGGTTGCACGTGATCAGTGATATCTACTTCGTACGGTGCCCACAACCGGACACCGGCGCTCGTACCGTTGACGACCACTTCGATAACGTCGTCGGTCATCGCTGGTTCGAGGATGATCCGACGCCCGGCAGCCTCTTCTGGTAGCTGGAATGTCGTCGCGTACACACCGCGCCCGGAATAGAACGGATAGCCCTGATCGGTCCACGACCCGGGCCGAACGGCCTTACGCGGCGCGACGATCCGCCACGCACCCTGCTCACCGGCGAGGCTGAAGTCGCCTGTTATCTTGACGAGGTCGAGCAACCCGTCGGTCGGCCCGGTCACCGTCAGTCCGACCGTGATGACGTTCTCGCCGGTCTGCGCATGGGGCGTGATGTCGAGCCGCTGCATCTGGGCGTCGATCCGGCTCCGCTCGGGTTTCGCCGTGACCTCCTGCCCGTTGACGATCACGACCCACGCCGACCCGGCGAAGCCGTCGATGATCAGGTCCAGCGATGGAGGCATCTCGTCGACGTGAAACTCGATCCGGTACCAGACGTCGATCGGGTACGGATCGCGCGGCTCGGCTGGGAGCTGATACGCCCATGC
>DATGPC010000312.1:0-2376 GCA_035305265.1 Thermomicrobiales bacterium
GGCCTCCCGTACGGCCCGAATTCCTACCGCTCGTCCCACGTCGGCGTCGGGAGGATGATGTCGCCCGTCACCTGGTCTTCCGGCGCGACGATGACCTTCTCGCCCTCCTGCCACTGCACGGTCAGCGGGATGTGTCCGACCTGACGTCCGGTCTCGTCCACGCGGTATTCGCCGGGGATGACAGTCGGCATCGTCAGGCTGAACAGCTCCTCGGTCAGCGCGTCGAGGTCGATGTCGCCGACGTTCGTCACCGCCGCCTCGAGGATCTGGCAGCCGGCGTAGCCGGTCGCGGCGTGGTAGTCCGGCTCGCGATCGAACATCGCGACGTATTCCTCGAAGAAGGCCTGGTTGCCCTCGGTCTCGATCTCCGGTTCCCACATCGACGGGCCCAGGACGTAGTTGGCGTCCTCGCCCAGCGTCTCGACGAACTCCGGCTGCGCCGCACCGACCGAGAAGGCGTACAGGCGCGGGTTCAGGCCCAGCTCCTTCGCTTGCCGCGTGATCAGCACCGAATCCGGCAGGTACGAGCCGCCGATGAGCATGTCCGGATCGAGGTCACGGATGCGCGTCAGCACGGACGAGACGTCCGTCGCCTGCTGCGGATACGACTCTTCCAGCACCACCTCGATGCCGACATCGTTGAGGTGCTGGACGGCGCCCTGGCCGGTTGACATCGGGAAGACGGCGTCCTCGTAGATGACGGCGGCCGTCGAGTAGCCCTGCTCGGTCGCGATGTTGGTGACGATGTCCTTGAAGTAGTCGCCGGCGACCGAATAGACGCCGAAGACCGCCTGGAATCCACTCTCCCAGATCGAGTTCGCCGACGCGCCCGCGACCAGAAGCGGGTAGCCGTAGCGCTCGGTGATCTGGGCAACCGCCTGGGTGACGCCGGAGGCATACGGGCCCATGACGAGGTCCACCTCGTCCTCGGTGATCAGACGCTCGTAGAGCCGGGCGCCCGTGGTCGGGTCGGACTGGTCGTCGTAGAGCACCATCTCGACCGGACGTCCGAGCAGGCCGCCAGAGGCGTTCTTCTGGGCTTCCCAGAGGCGATAGGCCTCCTGCTGGTACAGGCCGGTGCGGCCGTTGGTTCCGGTGGTCGAGACGGATGCGCCAATGCGGATCGGGTCCCCTTCCGGCGCGGCGGCAGCCTCCGGCGAGGCCTGACCGAGCACGCGCTGGGCGTAGAGGGCACTCAGGGCGGTCGGCGCAAGGCTGAGAGCGGCGGCGCTCTTCACGACGCGACGGCGATTCATCGATGGCATGGCGGATCTCCTTCGGTGCGACAGACGTGTCTGCGTTGGCGAGATCGGACCGGCTCCGGGCTCGCGCCGAAACAGGCTCTCCGGGGCCGTGCGGCCCGGCGAACGACGCTGGGGATTCCTTCACCTCCATCTGTTCCGTGCCGGCGCCTGTCCTGGATATCCCAAGTGAGACGGTCGAGCGTCCCTCAGGAATTGCCACAGCAGGGGTCGGGCACGAGCGTTGGCGAATCTTCGATTGCGTTGCTTGCCCCTTGTTCTACCAGCCATGCCGAGGCAGTGTCAAACGTGGCGTATTTTGTCGACATGGCCACGCTACCCCGGAAACTACCCCGTTGGACGGTGATCGGCGTCCGGCCGCGCCATAGGCTTGGAGCAGAGTTCCCGATCCTGCAGATCGGATTCGCATGGCCAGGCGCCAGGCAAGGGGATGTGATGGCAACGACAACCGACACGCGCGCTGAAGACATCCTCGAGTCGCTGACTCGCGTGGTGGATCCCGCATACGGCATCAACATCGTCGATCTCGGCGTCGTGTACGGCATCGAAGTGGTTCATGGCAGGGTCCGTGTCGAGATGGCGGTCCCGTCGTCCGATCCTTCGTGGCGCACCGGGATGCCGATCGAAATCGAAGAGGTGCTTCGCCGCCGGCATCCGCAGGTCTCCGGCGTCTCGGTGGAGTTCGTCAACGAACCGGAGTGGCGGGAGGACTTCATCACAGAGGCCGGCCGGATGCAGATGCGCTATCCGGTGCGGCCAGCCTCGGGAGCCGTGGACGACGCCCTGACGAGCGATGAGGTGATCGATTCGCTGATGCTCGTGCTGGACCCCGAGGTCGGGATCAACATCGTCGACCTCGGCCTGATCTACGGCGTGACGGTGCTCGACGGAATGGTCCATATCCGCATGACGCTGACGACGCCCGGGTGTCCCTTGCACGACTCGATCGAGGCGGCGGTCCGCCGGGTGCTGGAGACCCGGCATCCGGAGATCCGCGATATCGAGATCGAACTGGTCTGGGAGCCGGCGTGGGACGTTGACAAGATCACGCCTGCGGGCCGCGCGGAGCTGGGATGGTGAACTCCATGACTGACCGCGAGCCCATCCTCGCCAG
>DATGPC010000313.1:0-4988 GCA_035305265.1 Thermomicrobiales bacterium
GCGGCGAAATGCTCCCTGAATCCCGGCAGGTCGATAAGCTCCGCCATCCCGCCGATGACCCCGTCGTCTACCTGCTCGAAATACCGGGACACATCCTGGCAATCAGCCGTCCTGGACGCCGCCGCGCCACCACTGGAGGCGAATGCGGTCATGAGAATGAGCAGGCACGCGACGGTTCGTTTCACAGGTGGTCCCAGTCCTTCGTAATCCCTCAATGCAATCAGCAATGAACAGCGTAGCCGCTCGTCGCCTGGCGATCCATGTCTTCCGCTCAGGTATCGTCCCGGATTGGCACCGGCTTCCGGTCATCACCGATCGCGACGAGCACGAACCGCCCCTCGGTGACCTGTTCGATGTCACCGCCATCCTTCCGCTCGACCATGGCATTGATGTGGATCGTCACGCTCGTCCGTCCGATTTTCTCGACGGTTGCGTAGCACAGCACGCAATCACCGACGTACACCGGCCGATGGAAGACGACGCTGTCCAGCGCAACGGTGGCGAGGCGGTGCGGCGTGAGGCGTCGGGCGGAAACCCACGCGGCGAGGTCCATCTGGCTCAACAACCACCCGCCGAAAATGTCGCCGGACGAATTCGTATCCGCCGGCATCGCAACGACCCGGATGACAAGCTCCGGTTCTCCCATGATTTCCCCTCCGTTACTGCCGGATGTAGCGGTCGATCGTCCCGTTCATCAGCGCCGTGAAGAGGTCATCCGGGACCTCCCCACGGAACACCTCCGGATGCTCGCGCATCAGGGCAATGGTGCCGAACGTCAGGCGCTTCGCTGCCGCGTACACATCGCTCATGGTCGTCGCCTCGCCGGAAAGCCCAAGGCACATCGCAAAGTCCTCGCGGTAGCACTCCGGGGCGACGGGAAACGCCAGGGCCATCCGGAGGGCCTCCCGCCGGTGCGACGGCCGAACCGGCGGATTGAGCGGGCGCAGGTTCTGGATGCAGTACCGGGCGAGTGACTGCGCCGCGAGCCGTATGCCCCGATCATCGTCGGCGTGCATCGCGTTGTGGATCTTGCCCCACGCCTCGATGAAATCCTCCAGTTCTGGCGGCTCCGGCGGATGCTTCCGCGCCGGGAGGTCCAATTGCTGCTGCAGGAAATTGTCACGCGCCCACAGCAGCCGGGTCGTTTCCGCAGCGGGCAACCCGTATGCCCACTCCACCGGTTCGCGTCTCTCCGCCATCCATCCGCCAACATCCTGGATCGCCGCCGACACATGACGCAGCGTCCCATCGGCGGCGTTCTCGAACCACGCACGGTAGTCCTCGAACGGTTCCCGATCGACGAGCACATCGATATCGGCGTCGCTGTACGGCCCCGCCTCGCCTCGCGCATGGCTGCCCTTCAAGAGGATCGCCGCGACGTTCGGCACCTCCGTCCGTAACCGCCGCGTCCAGCCGGCCAAGAACTCCTCATCGACCACGCGATCCTGCTCCCGCACATGGGCAGCCCGCCCATCGATCCGTGTTGTTCGCATTGCTCTGTATTGTACGGAGAATCCGCGACTGTGGGCCGGTTCCGGACACGCACCGTCCGCATTCGTTGCTATCCTCCGGAAAGATCGATCGGGAGCCATCCAGGAAAACGTCGTCAAAGGAGGGGCAGCCTGTTATGCAAGGTGCCGGGAGCGGAAACATGGTGCTGACGAGACGACAGTTGAATCGAGCGCTCCTCGCGCGGCAGCACCTGCTGGAGCGTGCCGATATGCCTGCGGGCGAGATGATTGCCCATCTCGTCGGCATGCAGTCGCAAGCTCCCAACGATCCCTACATCGGACTGTGGACACGCCTCGCCAGCTTCCAGCCGGACGACCTTTCCCGGATGATGCTGGACCGGACCGCTCTCCGCGCCTCGCTCATGCGCGGCACGATCCATCTCGTCACGGTGGATGATTACCTTCGCCTCTTTCCCGTCATGTTCTCCCTGCATCAGCGCGTCTATCCCGCCACGGATAGCGGAAAGCGACTTGACCCGGCGCGCATCCCGGAGGTGATTTCGGCAGGGCGTGACCTGCTGCGCGAATCACCCATGACGATCAAGGAGCTGGGAGATCGACTCCGGGAGCGGTGGCCAGACCAGGACGTACGAGCGATGGCCCAGGCCATTCGATTCCTCTTGCCCCTGGTGCAGACCACGCCGCGCGGCGTCTGGGGCGCCAGCCAGCAGGCAACGTGGGCGCTTGCGGAGGACTGGCTCGGCACGCCGGTTCCCGCGCAAGGCGATCCGGAGCCGATCATCCGGCGTTACCTGGCCGCGTTCGGCCCGGCCACGGTCGCCGATATGCAGGCGTGGTCCGGACTGACCGGCTTGCGGGCCGTCGTCGAGCGGATGCGCCCGGAGCTTCGCGTCTTCCGCAACGAGCGTGGCCAGGAGCTTTTCGATGTCCCTGGCGCGCCGCTACCTGATCCGGAGACTCCGGCGCCGGTGCGCTTCCTCCCCGGCTTCGAGAACGCGCTGCTCTCGCACAAGGACCGGACGCGCATCATCTCGGAAGAACGTCGCAAGGTTATCGGATCCCGGAACGGCCTCTTCGACGCAACCTACCTGGTGGACGGCTTCGTCGCCGGTACCTGGTCGGTGGATGTGTCGAAGGAGACGGCAACCGTCACCATCCGCCCGTTCGAGCCTCATCTCCCAGACATTCTCGATGCACTGGAAGATGAAGCCTATGGCCTGCTTCTCCTGCTCGGGGAGGGACGACATCGAAACGTACGTTTCGATGTCGCCTAAGCGCCGCTCCAAGGTCGCATGTGACGCGCAATTGCAATCACGCACGCTGACGTTCTGCTGCAGGACCGTCAGCGCAGGGTCATACCGCCGTGCACCGGTTGTCGCGAGGTGGGATTGGCCGGGATGCTGGGCGGCAGGTCCTAAAGAAAAGAGAGGAAGTGCCTGATCCAACAACCGAGGCCGATGTTCTCAAGAAAGAATGAGGTGGTTAAGGTTCCCGTTACGCCGGGATCGACCAGGCCTCACTCTTCGCATGCGCCAGGCGGTCACGCAGTTCCGGCGTCTTGGCGACCGCGATATCCCACAGCAACGTTGGGTCACCGGCGCCACAGGTGTCCGCCGCCATGCGCATGCGCTCGACGACGTCGTCAACTTCCGGGATTTGGGACCGCAACGACGGCTGCATTTCCTGCGCCCGCTGGACGGCATCGCCCATGATGTCCACGAGCTTCCAGACAATGAGCTGGAGGCTGCGGGTGAACATGAACTCGTCTCGTGTCCAGTCGGAGGTGTAGGTCTGTAGCTCGTCACACGCCTCGATGGCGTCATGCAGCTGCTTTGCGGTACCTGGTTTCATCTCAATCGTCCCCGTTGCAATACTCACTGTTTCTCGACGTTGCCGCCGGTGTTCCCTACGTCTCAAGCAGCTACCATGCCGCCAAACTGCGCGTCGTGGAGTTGTCGATAGACGCCGTCCTGCGCCAGGAGCTCATCATGAGAGCCCTGTTCGGCGATACCGTCCTCGTTCACCACGACAATCCGGTCCGCGTTCTTGATCGTTGCCAGCCGGTGCGCGATCACCAGCGTGGTCCGGCCAACGGCCAGCTCGTTCAGCGACTGCTGGATCGCCAGCTCCGTCGCCGTGTCCAGCGCCGAGGTCGCTTCATCCAGGATCAGGATCGGCGGGTTCTTGAGGAACATCCGCGCGATCGACAGTCGCTGCTTCTGGCCGCCGGAGAGCTTCACGCCACGCTCACCGATCACCGTGTCGAGCCCCTCCGGCAGGTCGTCGATCACCGCATCCAGTCGCGCCCGGCGCGCGGCCTCGCGGATCTCCTCCTCGGTCGCATCCAGCTTCCCGTAGGCGATGTTCTCGCGGAAGGTGCCGGAAAAGAGGAAGACATCCTGCTGGACGATGCCGATCTCTCGCCGGAGTGAGGCCAGAGTCATGTCGCGAATATCGATCCCGTCGATCGTGATTCGCCCCTCGTTCACGTCATAGAAGCGGGGAAGAAGCGACGAGATCGTCGTCTTCCCGGCGCCGGACGGCCCGACGAACGCGACCGTCTCGCCCGCATTGATCGTGAGGTCGATGTTTTCGAGCACGTTCCGGTGCCCGCTGTAGCCGAACGTGACGTTCTCGTAGCGGATGTCGCCCTTCAGGTCGCCGACGTCGATGGCGTTTGGCGAGTCGACGATCTCCGGATCGACATCGATCAGCTCGCAGTATCGACGGAATCCGGCGATGCCCTTCGGGTAGATCTCGAGCACCGCGTTCAGCTTCTCGATCGGGCGGAAGAAGACGTTGACGAGCAGCAGGAACCCCACGAACTCGCCGTTCGTAATCCCGCCATTCAGCACGAACCATGTACCGGACACCATTACGATGAGCTGCGTCAGGCGCATGCCGAGATAATTGATCGACATGCTGGCAGCCATGTACCGGTAAGCCTTCAGCTTCGTCTCCCGGTAACTGCTGTTCTCGCGGGCGAAGAGGTCGCGCTCGTGGTCCTCGTTCGCGAACGCCTGCACCACGCGCATGCCGCTGACGTTGTTCTCGATCCGGGCGTTGAACTCGCCGACCCGCTGGAAGAGGTCGCGCCACGTCCGCGTCATCTTCGTGCCGTATCGCGTCGTCACCCACAGCACCAGCGGCACGATGACCGCCGTGATCCACGCCAGCGGCGGATGGACAACGAACATCAGGATGAACGCGCCGATGAACGTCATGATCGCGATGAAGAGGTCTTCCGGACCATGGTGGGCGACCTCGCCGATATCCTCGAGGTCCTTCGTCACCCGTCCGATCAGGTGACCGGTCTTGTTGTTGTCGTAGAACCGGAACGAGAGCCGCTGCAGGTGGTCGAACGCGCGGCGGCGCATCTCGGTCTCGATGTTGATCCCCAGCATGTGACCCCAGTAGGTCACAACCACCATGAGCCCCGTATTGAAAAGGTAGACAAGTAGCAGCGCGACCGACGCGCCGATGATCACGCCCCAGTCGCCGTCCGGCAGCAGTTGG
>DATGPC010000314.1:0-8219 GCA_035305265.1 Thermomicrobiales bacterium
ACGCTTCCGGCCTCGTTCACCGCTGTGAAGGGACCACTCCCACCGACCATGACCCGCGTTATTGCCTTCTTCAACCAGAAGGGCGGAACCGCCAAGACGACCAGCACGCTGAATGTCGCGGCCGCCCTCGCCGAGCGTGGCCGGCGCGTCCTGACCATCGATCTCGATCCCCAGGCGAGCCTGTCGATGGCGATCGGCGCCGACGTCGCAACGCTGGATCGCTCGGTCTACGATCTCCTGCTCGAGGAAGACATCGCGATCGACGATGTCGTTCAGCCGACGACCATCAGCGGTATTGATATCGTTCCGTCGCACCCGGACCTCGCCGCCGCCGAGCTCGAGCTCCTCAACGTCCTGGAGCGCGAGCGGCAGCTGGACCACCGGCTGAAGGGAACCGATCTCTCGCGGTACGACTATGTCCTGATCGACTCGCCCCCGGCGCTCAACATCATCTCGATCAACATCCTGGTAGCCATCCGCGAGCTTGTGATCCCGATCGAGCCGCACCCACTCTCACTGCTCGTCCTCGGTCGCCTGTTCGAGACCGTCAGGCGGATTTCGCGCCTGAATCCTGACCTGGAAGTCCTTGGCTTCCTGCCGACGAAGGTGCACCACTCCTCCCGCCTCGCGCAGGACATGCTGGTCCAGCTCGCCGAGCAGTTCCCGCAGCTACCGCTGCTGCCGTCGATACCTCTCTCCGTCCGTGGCGCGGAATCGACCGCCGAGCGCACCAGCGTGCTCCAGTACATGCCCCGCTCCAACGTCGCCGAGGCCTACCGAAACGTTGGCGAATGGATCGAGGAGGCTGCCGATGACTGACAAGGCTGCCCGGCCGGGACGCTCCCGACGCCGCTTCACCGTTGATGCCCTGTTCACCGATACCCGTCCGCAGGCGACCGGCGTCACCGACCTCGTCAACGCCAAGGAGATCGAGCTCGGGCGTATCGAGCCTGACCCGGATCAACCGCGAACAGTCTTCGACGAGGAACGCCTGGAGGAGCTGGCCGCATCGATCCGGCTCGAAGGCGTGCTCCAGCCGATCGTCGTCCGTTACGACGGAGCGCGCGACGTCTACGTCATCGTGCATGGGGAACGGCGATGGCGTGCCTCGCAAATTGCCGGGCAGAAGACGATCCCGGCACTTGTCCGGGAGGTGCCGGAAGAGCGCCGGCTCGTCCAGCAGTTGATGGAAAACGTTGTTCGCGACGACCTGAATGCGGTCGATCGGGCCGCGGCACTCCGTGCCCTTCGCGAGCAGTTGGGCGATGTTTCATGGGAACAGGTCGCCGAGACCGTCGGCATCCGCCGCAGTCGCCTGTTCCAGCTGCTGGGCACCGAAAAACTCCCGGCGGAAGCCCAGGAGGACATCCAGCGAGGCCGCCTCAGCGAGAAGCAGTCCCGAGCGCTCCAGGGCTTGCCCGAGACCCGGCAGAACGCCTTGCGTCAGCTCATCGTGGACACCGAGATGCCGGCGGCAACCGCCAGTCGGCTGGCGCGCGCGTTCAAGGCGCTGCCCATCGAAAACGACGACGACCCGGAGGTCGTCCGCGAGGCGCTCGGGCATCTCTACGAGCTGGTCGAACCGGCGACACCCGAGGCCCTGCAGGGGCAGACGCGCGCAGTTTTCGATGCTATTCGGGCCGGGAGCGCAGACAATATGGCTTCTCTCCTCGCCGCCCCGAAGTTCGACCCGAACCGCATGACGAAGGAGCTCGCCGCGCTTGCTCGCACGCTCAGCCGGGTCGATGCCCGGAAGCTCGCTGACGATCCGGGCACCGGCGAGATGCTGCGCTCCCTTCGCGATGCCCTCGACGCCCTCCTCGACGAAGCCTGACCTTCCACCCCCGAAGCACACAAAAACGGCCGTGATCGAATCGATCACGGCCGTTTCCTGTCGTCATCCGCTCCGGGATCCTGGTGGATTACCAGTTCGGGCGGGTGTTGTCGTAGATCCGGGAATCTGCGCCATACCGGATGGCCAGGATGTCGAAGATCACCAGCGACGCGACAATGGCAAGAACAATAATCGCTTCCATGAACCGTCTCCTTCGCTGCAGACCGTCCGGCTCACCCCATTGTGAGCGTTGTTCATTCGGCTCGTCCTGCCTTCTAACGCTAGATTATCACATTATTGAGATACAGTCAATACAGGTTTCGCGATAACAGTTGACGTCGAGTATCATCATCGAGGGTCGCGGTCCGGCCGGCCCCCTCTCAAACGGCAATCCTGCGCTCGCCCCTCTGGACATGCATGCATCAGCAAACCCGAACCCGACAGCTCCTGTTCCGTATCAGCAGCCTGGCCCTGGTCACGATACTCCTGGTCGCCTGCTCCACTGGCGGCGACACGGCAGACGAAACGCCGACTTCCGAGCCTACGGCGGCACCGCCGACCGCGGCCCCCGGGGAGCTCTCTGTTGGGGAAGTCCTCGATCGCGTCAACACGGCCTGGTCCGGCGTCGAATCGATGCGCGTCACCACCTTCTCCGGCACCGCAACGCAGACAGATACCGGGACAGCCGTTCCTTCCGGCTCGTACACGGTGGAAGAATGGACCAGTCCGGGGAACCGCCGGGTCGCCGAGATCTTCAACGGCACCGCGATCAACGAGCAGATCTATGTCGACGGCACCATCTATATGCGCGGGACGTTCGTCACCATGGCCGTGGCGCCAGAAGTCGGTCCCGAGACGTGGATCATCCTCGATGAAAGCGTCGTGCCGCCAGACACGCCGGTCGGTCTTCGTATCACGTATCTCACGCGCGAGTCTGGAAGCCCGTTCGCAGGAATGTCGCCAGACCTGCTCGCCCAACCCGCGAACGAAAGCGGCACTGTCAGGGTCGGAGATCGCAGCTGCACGCTCTACACGTTTGGCGACCAGGGAAATGAGGGGGACGAAATCCGCTACGAGCTCGCGCTGGACGAGAACGATCTCCCCTGCCAGGTTGTCCTGCGGGGCGGTGACGCGCAGAACTCCAGCGTCTACGAGTTCAACAGCGACGATATCCGCATCGAGGCTCCGCTGGAGGGCACGCCAGTCAGCGGCACTCCCGAGGGGTAAGCGACCAGTCCCTACTCTGGCACCCGGCACGATTCCTGCTTGAATTGCCCTATACCAGCGCGGCTGTTACTGTCGACTCCCAATACCCGTCGACACCGGCTCGTGCGCAAATCCGAACGCGTGCCGGATGTGACCTTGGGCCACCCGGTTGCTGAATGTAGAGAGGGCTCTCACCATGACATCACGACGTGTGCTCAGACGTTTCCCGGTCGCGATCCTCGCGCTTCTCATGGCGTTTGGGTCGTTCGCGAGCGTCGCCGCCCAGTCCACGACCAGCCCCATGTCCAAGGTCGAGGTGGTCGAGCAGGTCGGTCCAGCCGTTGTTACCGTGTGGAACATCACGACCCAACCCAACCTCTTCGGCCAGACCGGCCAGGGTGAGGCCGTCGTTCAGGGCGCGGGAACCGGCTTCATCATCAGCGAGGAGGGCTACGTTGTCACCAACTGGCACGTGGTCGAGGGCGGCGACGCGTTCATGGTCATCCTCTCCGATGGAACGCAAGTCGAAGCCGAACTCATCGGCGAAGATCCCCGGGACGACCTTGCCGTCGTCAAGATCGATCCCGATACTGTGCCAGCGGTCGTCTCCTTCGGCGACTCCACCCAGCTCGCGCCCGGTGAGGAGGTCCTTGCCATCGGCACCCCTCTTGGCCTGTTCTCGAATACCGTCACCGCCGGCATCGTGAGCGGCGTCGGTCGCAACGACCTTGCGCCTGATGTGCCGAGCGTCTGCCAGAACTACACGAACCTCATCCAGCACGACGCGGCGATCAACCACGGGAACTCCGGCGGCCCCCTCTTCAATCTTGCCGGTGAGGTTGTCGGCGTCAACACACTGGGTATCCCGACAGACGCGCAGGGCCAGCCGGTCCAGGGCATCTATTTCGCCATCCCGTCCCACACCGTCGAGAGCGTTGTCGACCAGATGATCGAGACCGGCACCATCAGCCGCGGATACCTTGGCGTGACCTTCTACGAGATCTTCCCGCAGCTGGCGGCGCAGGCCGAGCTCCCGGTGCAATACGGCGCGCTCATCGACGAAGTCGAGGAAGGCAGCCCGGCCGACGAGGGAGGCCTGCAGCAAAACGACATCATCGTCGCGGTGAACGGCACCGAGGTCAGCGACGGACAACCGTTCAGCGCACTCATGAACACTGTTGGGCCGAACGAGACCGTGACCTTCTCGGTCCTCCGGGATGGCGAGACCCAGGAGATCGAGGTCACCCTCGGCGAGGCCGAAATCGACTTCTCCGAGTGCTCGCTGCAACCACAGCTGCCGTAGGCCGCAAGAACCCGAGAACGACACGACAGAGCCCGGGTGGATCACTCGGGGCTCTGTCGTGTCCTGCCCATCGCAGGGTCGTCGACGGCCAGCTATGTTCAGGTTTCATTCCCGGTGGTACAACAGGACAGGAGTCACAGTGACGTGTCGCAATCGTGAAACCCGGAGGACCTTGCATGCATGGGGTCGTTTATCGAGAGTACTTCCGCCGCCTCTATGACATCATCGAGGAGATGCTGGGTTCCCAGTCGCTGAAGATCGAGCAGGTTGCGGGATGGATGGCAGAATCCATCTCGACCGGCGGCATCGTGCACCTGTTCGGCAGCGGTCACTCCCACATGGTGGCGGAAGAGGTTTTCCACCGGGCGGGCAGCCTGATGCCCCTCAATCCCATGCTCGACCCTAACCTCACCCTCTTCGGCATGGTCAACGCAACGCTCCTCGAGCGCACAAGCGGCTACGCGAAGGTCGTGCTCGGAACGCACGACATCCGCCCTGGCGAGATCGTTATCGTGGCCAGCAACTCCGGCGTCAACCCGGTGCCGATCGAGGCCGTGCTGGAAGCTCGGGAGCGTGGCGCCCGCACCATCGCCATCACGTCCGACCATCACTACGCGGGCGCGCCGTCCCGCCATGACTCGAACAAGCGGCTGGCCGACGTCGCCGACCTAACCATCGACACTTGCGTCCCGCGCGGGGACGCCCTTGTGAGCATCCCTGGCGTCGAGTTCCCGGTTGGCGGCGTGTCGTCCGTCGTCGCGCTCGCGCTCATCAACGCCATCGTGGTCGAGACCACCCACCAGCTCCATCTGCGCGGCATCGAGCCGCCGGTGATCCCGACCATGAACCTGCCAGGCGGCGACGAGAAGATGGAGACGCTCGTCCGGGCGTATCGCAACCGCCTCCCCCTCCTCCGCAACGCCTGACCCTCTCACGGAACGGCTGCACCTGCCTAGAGCCAACCGTCCTCGGTAGACGCCTTTCCACCGAGGACGGTTCGTTGCATGTCTCCGCGTGTCTGCCGGGCACGCCACGAGCTCATGCCGGCCACTCCTCCCCTGGGAAAACCGAAGAAGTCCGAACCGGAACTTTCCCTTGTCTAAGGCGATCCTGAGGGAATGTGCCAACTGTGGCACAGCCGGTGCGTAAGGGAGTGGTGAGGGAAAGACCGAGCGGCGAAAAACGCCCCGACCTCACCCACAGCTCCTCCGGGAGCCCGAACGATTGACACGCATCGGAGGCAACATATGGATCGCGATCTCACAAACTTCGTCCCGCAGAATGGTATGGACGTTATCGGAGCCGACGGCGAGAAGGTCGGCGAAGTGGACGCTGTCGAGCGAGACTACTTCATCGTGCGGAAGGGCTTCTTCTTCCCGCAGGACCACTACATCCCGATGACCGCCATCTCTTCCTATGACGAGGACGGCAAGGTCTACCTCAACGTGACCAAGGACGAGGCCCTCGAGCAGGAGTGGGGCAACCCGCCGACCGGTTACGCCGAGACGGGTGCTGTCGAAGGTGGCGCCGCCAACTACGGCCAGGGCACCGTCGACGATGAGTTCCGCACCGCGGCCGACGTGGATCGCACGGCGAACGTTGACACCGACTACGCAGCAACCGCCCAGGATCTCGATACCGGCGCGGTCGTGGACCGGGATGTCCACACGGACAACGACCGTGAGACCGTCGACGTCGTCGAGGAAGAGCTCTCCGCCCGCACGCGCCCGGTCGAGCGCGGCGAAGTCCACGTTCACAAGGACGTGGTCGAAGAGCAGCAGACCCTCGAGGTCCCGGTGACCGAGGAAGAAGTCGAGGTTACCCGCCGGCGCGTTGATCGCCCGGTCACGGACGCCGATCATGCGTTCGAGGAAGGCACGATCGAGGTTCCGCTTCGCGGTGAGGAAGTCGAGGTCGAGAAGCGCGCACGCGTGGTCGAAGAGATCGACATCGACAAGTCCGCCCGCACCCATAACGAGCAGGTGAGCGACACCGTTCGCCATGAGGAAGTCCACGTCGACGGAGACAATGTCGATGTCGAGCGTGGCACCCGACGAGATCGCGACGACGTCCTCTAGGGACGACGCCGCGACCGACGCACAGGTGAACAGGGAAAAGGCGGGCAACGAAGCCCGCTTTTTCCCGTTTCCGCCTCTGGTAGCAGAATGGCAGGCTCCACGGCAATGGCTGACAGCGCCGTGGAGCCACACACGCAGAACGGCCCGAAGCAAGCTCTGCTCCGGGCCGTTTGAAGCGTTGTCGCTAGCGGTCGACCGGGTTGCCTTCCGGGTCCTCCTCAGTGACCGTTACCACCTCCCGCTTCAGCTCCTCGTGGAACGTCTCGGTACGCACATCGCGGTACTTGGTCACACGCACCTCTTCGAGGATGCGATAGCGCTTCGTCACCACGAGAACCTCCTCCACCACCGGGACGATGAGGGTATCCCCCTCCTCCCGGATCTGTGGCGGGGTATCGACCTCCTCATTGACCGGGATCCGGTCCACCTCGACGCGGTCGGTCCCGACATCGATCGCCGCTTCGTGCGGCACCATCTCGACGTGCTTGTCGATCAGGAGCCGGCCGCGGTCGACCTCGTGCACGTGAGCGATCGCCTCCTCGGCCGTCAGGCCAAATGACTGCCGCTCATGGTCGTCGACCGCCATCGGCGGGGCGAGGAGATCGCCCACCGCTCCCTGGATCACGACATGGTCCTCGTTCGATTGTGCCGTATCGATCACGTCGTAGGGCACCATCATCGTCCGATCGCCATCGGATAACCGCACCACAAGGTGCGCATCGCTCCCCTCGCCGGCAAGCTCTTCGACCACGCCTATTTCCTGGCCATCCAGGCTCACTACCCGGGCGCCCGTATTGAATAATCGCTCGTCCATAGTTGCAGGATTCCTTCCGCTGGGTCGCCTCTCGTCGTACCCGGCTGAGGATGCAATCGCCGTGCCAGTCTCTCGAGGCTCCTTGCGATCGCTGGCATGCGTCTTCCAAATAGTCCCGGCAGGAGACGACGTCATGACACCGGAGAAGGATGCATGAAACGACTGTTCGGGCCACGGGAGTTCCGCGATGGCCAGGTGCGCGTCTACGGGTGCAGCCCGGGATGGATCCTGATGTGGATCGTGATCTCGCTGGTCCTGACGGTGGTGTTGAACCTGCTGCTGAACCTGGTCTTCTAGTCGCCGGCACGTGGGGACGTACGAGAGCGAGGGGGGCAGTTCGAGGCGATCATGATCATGCTCAATTGGCTTCCCGCGGTTCAGGCGCCAACTTTTCAAGTTAACCAAGTTGTTCGGTAGAGGGGAAACCTGGGCATCTTGATTTTTCGTGGCACGGGCCAAGACGTCAAGACGCCAGGTTTCTGTGTCAGTAAAAACCTGGCGTCCTGGCGTGCGGCCCCAGTATCGCCCTCCGGTCGATCGGGCGGACACGGGGTCCGCCCCTACGCGTTTGGCGGTGAGGAGCCGATCCAGTCGACAAGCTCAGGGGCCGGATGAGGGGGCCATCTCTGCAAGGAAGGCGTGTCGCATTCCCTGTAGCAAGCACGGACCTAGTACACGCCAGCGATGCGGATCCAGCGATATCCGTAGGGGCTCAGCGTGAAGGTGGTCTTTGCGCCCTTGACCGGTGGGTAGGACGTGTCCTCGAACAGGTCGGTCGAGCGCGTGGCTTCGTCTTCGGTCAACTCCAGCGTGACCTTCTGCTCCTTGCCGGAGAGATTGGTCATCGTGATCACCGAGACGAGCCCTTCGTTGTCGTGCCGGAGCGCCAGCACGGCATCGCTCCCGGTCTCGACCGGCGAGAAGGTACCGGTTCCGATCGGGCTGGACTCCTTGCGCGCGCGGATCAGCGTCGCCATCCAGTTC
>DATGPC010000315.1:0-2625 GCA_035305265.1 Thermomicrobiales bacterium
AATGTCGCGACACATAGCGAAGTCTTGAAGGACATCGGCCTGACTCAGTAGGCATGGGGTTCGAGGTGCCCGCGCAAGGCAGGGCCATTGCGATGGCGCGGTGCCGGCGGTTTGTCGGCTCAGGGGGGAGGCCGTGAAGGCGGACCGGATCGCCGGTATCGGGGTTTGCCTTTTCGGAGCGGCGGTCGCCGTCGCCGCATCGCATATCGATGTCCTTCCTGCGAACACGCTCTCCGCAAGGTTCTTTCCATACCTCGTCGCCGCCTGCCTCCTGCTCGGTGGCGTGATGCTGGCGCTGCGTCCGGGATCGGCGCCGCTCTCGGAGGTGATGATCCAACTGCTCGATCGTCGCGCGCTGTCATTCGGTGCACTGTTCCTGGTCTATGCCCTGACGTTTCGCTACTTCGACTTTCGCGTTGGCACCTGGCTGTTCGTACTGGCCTCCTTGTGGATAGTCGGGTCGCGCAGGCCGCTTGAACTCGTGCTCGTGCCCGTCGCCGTTTCGGGTCTGGTGTATCTGCAGTTCCGTCACGGATTCACGGTCATGCTGCCGACATGGAACTGATCGGCTTCGACGCGCTGGCCGCGGGAGCCTCGGCGGTGTTCGAGCTCGAGATCCTGGCCTGGATCCTGGTCGGCGTGCTGCTCGGCTTCGTATTTGGCGCCTCGCCCGGGTTGACGGCGACCACAGGTGTGGCGATTGCGACCCCGTTGACGTTCGGAGCCAGCTTCGAATCGGCGATGGCGCTGCTGCTCGGCATCTACTCCGCGGGCTATTTTGCCGGCTCGATTCCGGCCATCCTCATCAATACCCCGGGGTCACCGGGCAACGCGGCCACGGCGCTGGATGGATACCGCATGGCGAGGGCGGGCAAGGCCGACCTGGCGGTCAGCCTGGCGATTGCCGCGTCGGTGGTGGGCGGCATCATTTCCATCATCGTGCTGATGGTTGCCGCACCGAACCTCGCCAGTTTCGCGCTCAAGTTCACTTCGATCGAGTATTTCGCGCTGGGGCTTTTCGGCCTCATCTGCGTGGCTTCGGTGTCGGGAGAGTCAATCGTCAAGGGCGTGCTCGGCGCCGCCATCGGCATGCTGCTCAGCACTGTTGGTATCGACGAGGTCGGTGGCATGACGAGATTCACATTCGGTATCGCCGAGTTCCAGGGGGGAATTCCGTTGATCCCCGCGTTGATCGCCTTCTTCGCGGTGTCGGAGATGTTGATGCAGGCGACATCGAGCGGCGTAAAGGATGCGCTGCCGGCGCAGGCGCGCAGTCCCGTCTCGCGCCTGCCCCGACTCTTGTTCGGACACCGATGGCTGCTGGCCAAGAGCTCGCTCATCGGTACTTTCATCGGCATACTCCCTGGCACCGGACCGACCATTGCCTCGTGGATCGCCTATGGCCAGGTGGGTGGCGAGCGGGACGAGACGGCACAACGGGAAGGGTCGGAGAAGGGGCTTGTCGCGGCGGAGTCCGCCAACAACGCGGTAACCGGCGGCGCCCTCGTGCCGCTGCTCACCCTTGGCATACCCGGTGATACCGTGACCGCGGTGCTCATCGGCGCGTTGCTTATCCAGGGAATCGATCCGGGACCGTTCTTCATCTTCGAACATGCCGACCTGTTCGCACAGATTCTCCTCATACTTCTCGTAGCCGCGCTGATGACCCTGGTACTGGGTCTGGGTGTCCGGAGCGTTTTTCCGATGATACTCAGGATTCCGGCGCGTATCCTGCTTCCGATAATCGCGGTGCTATGTGTCACCGGATCCTTCGCGGTGAGCCACGCGCCATTCGAGGTAGGCATAGTGGCGATTCTCGGCACGCTTGGTTACGTACTGAGCCGCTTCGGTTTCTCGATGGCACCGATAGTGATTGGCCTGGTCCTCGGACCGATCATCGAGGTCAATCTGCGCAATGGTCTGATCGCGAACGACATGAACTTCGCGGTTTTCGTCACGCGTCCTATCAGCGCCGTGCTGCTGCTCGCGATGATCGTCACCGTTGTCTGGGCGGCATGGACCTCGGCAAGCCGACGCGGATCCTGAATACGGACCATTTACCCACCCTCTTGCGCGAAACTCATGAGTGACTCAATAGAATTCACCTACCTCAACTACCACGACATTCAGGCGCTCGAGTTGAGCGACCAGGAGATTCTCGACGCCGTCGAGGCCGGACTGCGCGCCCAAGGGAACGGGGAAACCGTGATCGAACCGCGGGTGCACCTGGTACCGGAGCCGACCGGGGACGGTCACTTCAACGTGCTGCGCGGCTACATCCGGCCGATGAAGCTGGCTGGTGTAAAAGTTGTGCCGGACTTCTACCACAACTACGAGAAGGGGCTGCCTTCGGAGTTGGCGGTATTGAACCTGCTTGACTCGGAAACCGGCGTGATGCGCGCCTTTCTGGACGCCACGGATATCACGGAGATGCGAACCGGCGCCGTCACGGCCCTTGGGGCGAAGTACCTGGCCCGAAAGGACAGCCGGATTCTCGGTCATATCGGCGCCCGCGGTACCTCGTACTGGAACGTCCGCCTGCTTGACAAGCTGTTCGATTTCGAGGAGATCAGGGTTCATTCGCGGCGCCCTGAAAGCCGTGAATCCTTCGCCGAGCGGCTTTCC
>DATGPC010000316.1:0-5783 GCA_035305265.1 Thermomicrobiales bacterium
CGGCGGGGGCCCGGCTGGCAGCCACGTCGCTGAAGGCGCGGCGGCGGCCGGCATGGTTGTGGCCCTGGTCGAGGCGGACCAGCTTGGCGGCACCTGCCTGAATTACGGCTGTGACCCGATGAACACCCTCGTTGAGGCCGCCAGGGCGCTAAGGAGTGCGTCAACCGCTGACCGGTTCGGCATCGAGACGGGCGGCGTGCGAGTGGATTGGCCCTCCGTGCGCCGCCGGATCGACGCGATGGTCGGAACGATCCGCGACGGGGACGGCGTCGATGATGTCCGCGCCAAGGGCATCACCTTCGCTCGTGGCCAGGCGAGGTTCCTCTCGGAGATGGAGATCGAGGTCGGCGACGAGGTGCTCACGGCCGACCGGTTCGTGATTGCCACGGGGAGCGAAGTCGAGACACCGGAGATCGACGGGATCGACGATGCCGGATTCCTCACGCATCGCGACGTTTTCTCACTGGATGAGCTCCCGTCATCCCTGATCGTGCTGGGGAGCGGTGGGAACGCGCTGGAATTCGCGCAGACGTTCAACACCCTTGGTGTCGATGTGACCCTGGTGACACCCGATCCGGTGTTGCTCGGCAGGGAAGACGCGGATATCGTCGACACGCTCACCGACTGCCTGGAGCGTGACGGGCTGCGGCTCTGCCTCGACGCGACGCCGCTCGCGATCTCGCGGGACGAGGATGGCATCGCCCTGACGGTCGAGAGCCCGGACGGGAGCGAGATGGTTCTCGAGGCGAACGACGTCCTTGTCGCGACCGAGCGGGTTCCCCGCGTCGCCGATCTGTCGCTGGATGCTGCCGGCGTTGCGTGGTCCGCCAAGGGCGTCCAGGTGACCAGCGGGCTCCGCACGACGGCGCCGCATATCTGGGCAGCCGGCGATGTGACGGGCATCTATGCCTTCACGCACGTCGCGCATTACCAGGCCGAGATCGCCTTGCACAACATCCTGCACCCGAACGCACCGCGCAGGGCGGATTACCGGGTCGTGCCATGGAAGGTCTTTACGCATCCCGAGCTGGCGCGAGTTGGGCTGACGGAAGCCGAGGCGCGGGCAGGGGCCTGGGATGTCGTGACCTCGATGATGGACCTGCGTGATTTGCCGCGTCCGATGACGCTGGGCGAGCGCGAGGGGCTGGTGAAGCTGGTGGTGGACCGTTCGACGCGGCAGATCCTCGGTGGCCATGTCCTTGGCGAGCATGCGAGCGACGTGATCCAGCAAGTGGCCCTGGCGATGGAGCAGCGACTGCCCGTCACGGCGATTGCCGACACGCTCCATGTCCATCCGTCCATATCAGAGGCCGTGTCCTGGGCCGCGCAGAATGTCCGCGACGAGCTGGCGCGGGAGTAGGGCATAGCGGTCATCCGAATCCGGGAGGACATTGCGGCCGACTTGTGCCCGGTGGTCAGTTGGAGGCGGCCGCAAGTCCTCCCCTACGGTTGAAGATCTACGCGCCGCGCTCGACGTTCTCCATCGCGATACGCAGTCCCCGGGTGAGCTCGTCGGCGGACGGCATCTGCGCCCAGCGGTAGAGCACGCGGGGGGCGCTCGCCTGCTGGCCGTCCGGTGAGGTCGGGATGTGCACCAGTTCGGTCACGCCCGAATCGAAGCGGCGGACGGCCACGACGTATTGCCCCGACCCGTTCGCCCACTGGAGCAGCATCGCGCTGCCGGCGGCGAATCGCTGGAGATGGGTGCTCACGCGGTGTTGCCATCCGCTGGACACCCGGTCGACGGCCTCCCGCATGGTGATCTCGCCCGGTGACATCTCGATCGGCGGCACCTTTCCCGGTTTGATCCCGCCGAGCACGCCGCGCTCGAAGCCGGGCGGCACATCCGTCAGCGTCGCAAAGCGGGCCTTCATGGCGGGATTGGTGAGGAGCCAGTATCCGGCGGCGATGATCGCGATCTGGCTGGCGACGATGACGCCGGTGAGCCACGGCACGCCGCTGTCGTACATCTGCCGCCAGTCACCGTTCAGGTCCGAGACGATGTCCAATACCGGGTAGAGGATGAAGGCGTTGATCCCAGAGAGAAACACGAACTGGATGAGGATTTCGTTGATCGCGGCGCGGAATGGCGGCTTCTTGAGCAGCACGACGGCAAGGGCCGCGAGGCAGAGCACGAGGTTCACGAGCGATCCGGCGGCCGAGATGATGGTTTGCTGGACGTCGGAGAGGCCGAACGGGTAGTAGGCAACATATCCCGCAAAGCCATAGAAGCCGAAGTCGACGACCTCCTTGCCGAAGGACCATACGGCGATGGCGTGACCCAGCTCGTGAAGGGCGACGGAGATCGGGATGAGGACGAAGAACGACGCCTGATCGATCAGGGCGCGATCCTGCATCGTGAAGTCGCGGTCCCACAGTTTCTTGCCGCGCTGCACCATCTGGAAGATGACGCGGACGCCGATGACCACGTAAAAGAGGCTGAGCAGCGAAAACGGACCGAGCAAGGGCTGGTCTCCCGACGACAGGTCAAATGATCAACGGCGACATCCGGCGCGGGCGCTCAGTCACCGATATGGGCGACCGGCCGCTCCACCGGACGCGGCTTCTTGTCTCGCTGCATGATGTACAGGAGTGCCGCGATGACTGCGACGATGATACCGCCAATGTACATCGACGTTTCGACGCCCCACTTGTTGGAGATCGACCCGGCGATCAGGCCACCGAACGGCACGCTTCCCATAAACACCGTCGAGTAGACGGCCATGACGCGACCGCGAAGGTCATCCGGCGCGGTTGTCTGCACGATCGTGTTCGCCATCGCCATCGCGTTGCTGGCCGAGAAGCCGCTCAGCGCGAGGACGCCCATGGCCAGCGCGACCGACCCCGGGTTCGCCGCCACGAAGCCCATGGTGGCGATCACGAAGCCGAGCATCACCGCGAACAGCAGCATTCGCCGCCGGCTCGGGGACTTGCTGAAAAACGCGACGGACAATGCGCCGGCAAGGGAGCCTGCTCCCATCGAGGAGAACAGGAGACCGAAGGTCTCTTCACCGGCGTTGAAGCTGCCGTCCGCGATCAGCGGCAGCCAGGTGTTGTAGGCCATGCCGAAGGTGCCGACGGTCATGACGAGCATGATCGGACGCATGATATCCGGCGAGTTCCGGACGTAGCGGATTCCTTCCTTCAGGCGGTCTACGCCGGAGGATCCTGCCGCGGCGACCACGGGCTTGAGCCGGATCAGGGAGAGGCCGGCGATGGGGCCGAAGTAGGTGAGGGAGTTCAGCGCGAAGGCCGCCGCGATACCCCACCTGGCGAGCACGACACCGGCGACAGCCGGCCCGAGGATGCGCCCGGTATTGAACATGGCCGAGTTGAGGGCAATCGCGTTCATGAGCGCGTGTTTCGGGACCAACTCGGAGACCAGCGCCTGACGGGACGGCATGTCGACCGCGTTGTTGATCCCGAACAGCGTTGCCATCGTGTAGACATGCCAGAGCTGGATGTTGCCGGACCAGACCAACCAGGCCAGCGTCGCCGCCAGGATGGAGAAGATGAACTGGGTCAGCAGCATCAGGTTGCGCTTCGGGAACCGGTCGGCAAGGATGCCGGCGGGGATGCCGCCGATCAGGACCGGGCCGAACTGGAAGACGGGCAGGAGACCGAGCTGGAACGGGGATGCCTTCAGCACGTCGACGAGCAGCCACGATTGCGCGAGCGACTGCATCCACATGCCGGTAACGGAGATCAGTTGGCCGCTGAAAAACAGCCGATAGTTCCGGTATTTGAGGGCGATGAGGCCGCCCGATGCTTCCCGCTCCACGGATTCGCCCGTGTCAGGCGCGTCGATATCGTCCGACGATGCGGGGGTTTGTTGGTGCGATTCGGACATAGAAACCTGGTTGTGTTTTCGTACGGGTCCTGAAATGGGGTCGGAGACAAACGGATGCCTGTCTTTGCATCCCTCCGGGTTCCCGACTGACCGCGCTGTTCTTCACCATGAACGAGAAACCGCCGCGTGTCAAACCTGACACGCGGCGGTGATTGGCTTCCGCTCAGGAGGCGACCGGTGCGCCTTCCGCGCGATGCAGCAATACCGGGCAGTTCGCGTGGCGCATGACCTCTTCCGCGACGCTGCCGAGGAACCAGCGCTTGATGCCGGTCCGGCCGTGGGACGACATGACGATCACGTCACCCTTGTCGGCGGCCGCCACGATCTGCCGGGCGATCGGGCCATGCAGGACGTCGCCGGTGACTTCCATGCCCTCGTTCCGCAGCTCCGTGACCTTTTGCTCGAGATAGGTCTTCGCTTCCTCGATCTCTTCTTCCGCCAGCTCCGACAGCATCGAGTAGTCGAGGGCCATACCCGTCGCCGGGAGGGCCTGCGTCCGGTAGGTGTCGACCACGCGAACCAGGTGGAGCGGGCTTCCCACCTTCTTCGAAAGCTCCTTGGCCTGCTGGAGCGCCTGCTCAGCCAGCTCGGATCCGTCGAGCGGTACCACAATGCGCTTGTACATGTCTCCACCTTTCATTTGAGTGCCGTCCCCGGGAGGGGTCTTTCATACCTGTATTATCCACCATTTTGTATTCAGTAGTCTATAAATGACGCTGGCGATCCGATTATCTACCGGAGGAACAGCCTCGTGACCGATTCCACGCCCCCGACCAACCAGCCGAACGAGAATGGCCAGGTATCGAGCGAACCGATCATGCTCGCGAACCTGACGTCGCCGCAGACAGGTGAGCTGCTCGAGACCGTCGAGATGGTTCTGATCCCCATCGGCGCGCACGAGCAGCATGGGCCGGCATTGCCGGTGTCCACGGACGCGCTGACGGCGCAGGTCCTGTGCTCGCTGGCGGGAACGTTGCTTCGGCCGCGCGTTGCGGTGGCCCCGGCGATCCCGTGGGGCGTGTCGTGGCACCATCAGGGCCGCCCGGGCACGATTTCCCTGCGCGAGGAGACCCTTATCGCGCTCGTCGTGGACCACGTCGACTCGCTCTACCGGCAAGGGGTGAAGCGGATCATGCTCGTCAACACCCATGGTGGCAACAATCCCGCGTTGACGATCGCCGCCGAGCGGTGCAAGCGGGAGCTGGGCATTCCGTTCATCGCGCCCGTCTTCGCCTATACGCTTCTCGCGAACGCGGCCAGCGAGGTGCTCGGCAGCGAGGCGATCGGGCATGGCGGTGGCGACGAGGCGTCGGCGGTCCTCGCGCTCAGGCCGGACCTGGTGGCGACCGATCGACTGGAGAAGCCGAACGTGAACAGCGAACTGTCGCGGCGATCGACGATCCTGCGCGCGGCTGGCGGATCGTTGCCGGTGATGATGCACAAGATGTCGCCATCCGGCGCGACCGGGGATGCGTCCGGAGCCAGCGCCGAGGCGGGGAACGCGATCCTCGGGCAGGCGGCGGGTCGGCTGCGGGCGATCTGCGAGGACGCGCTGGATTTGCCGCTCGATCTCCTGTAGTTGACGGGGATACGTCACGAACGGCCAAGGTGTACGTATATCTCGTCACCTCGACGTTCTGTTGGTAGGCTTGTCGCAATGGCCCATCTGAATCCAGATTCGGGCATCCAGCTCCCGAGAGCGAGGCGATTTCTTCATGGCTTCCGGATCGAACGGTGACAAGAACCAGCGCGACCGGTTCGGTTCTCGCGGCCAGCAGCCGCGGGACACCGCGCCCGGCGGCTCCAACGTGCCTCCGTCACGGCCCCCGGCCGGGGCTGACGATGTCGACTTCGGCGCGTTTGTCTCCGAACGGGTGCGCTCCGCCTCCGAACGCCTGAAGTCTGGCCAGCCTTCCGGAACCCCGTCCAGCCG
>DATGPC010000317.1:0-4088 GCA_035305265.1 Thermomicrobiales bacterium
GCCGTCGAGAAGCCGCCGTTCGGGCCCGACGTCCACTGCATCGGGGCGCGGACGGCCATCCGGCCCTCCAGCTCCGGCTGCTCGCCCATGCCGATCTCCTCGCCGTAGAAGAGCATCGGCGCGCCCGGCAGGCTGAAGAGGACGCTGTACGCCATCCGGAGCCGTTGCTGGTCACCACCCAGCATCGGCGCGAGCCGGCGACGGAGTCCGCGATCGAACACCTGCATCTCTGGCTCGGGCCCGAACGCCTCGAAGACCTGCTCGCGCTGCTCCTTGGTCATCCGGGAGAGGTTCAACTCATCGTGGTGGCGGAGGAAGTTCACCCACTGCCCTCGCCCGGGGATCGTCGGCAGCTGCGCCAGCCCGAACTGGATCGGATCGGCGGATTCCTGCGCGAGGCCGAGGAAGACATACCGGTTCAACGGGAAGTTGAACAGCGCCTGGAGCTGGTTTCCGCCGCCGAAGTAGTCGGCGATGGTGCTCAGCCCCTCATCCACCTCTCCCAGCAGGATCGCATTGCCCTTCCGGACCGTCGTGAAGTTCTTCATTTCCTCGAGGAAGCCATGGGCCATGTCCATGTCGTCCGCGCCATCGATCCCCTTCAGGTTGATGAGGAACGGCGCGGCGTCGACGCGGAATCCGTCGATGCCCAGCTGGAGCCAGAGGCCGATGATCTTGCGGAACTCTTCCCGCACGGTCGGGTTCGCGAAGTTGAGGTCCGGCTGGTGTTCATAGAAATGATGTAGGTACCAGGCGCCAGCTTTGTCATCGAACGTCCAGATACCCTTTTGCTCGCCGGGAAACACCACCTCGTCACTGGTGTCGCCCGGGTCGTCTTCCCGCCAGACGTAGTAGTCGCGATAGGGCGAATCCGGATCGCTCCGCGCCGCCTGGAACCACGGGTGCTGGTCCGACGTGTGGTTCGGCACGAGGTCGACGACGACATGCATTCCCCGCTCTTTCGCCTCGACCACGAAATCGGTGAAGTCCGCCATCGTGCCAAGGCGGGGATCGATCGCGGTGTAATCCGCGACATCGTAGCCATCGTCCTTCCCGGGCGTGGGGTAGAACGGCATCAGCCAGAGGCATGTCACGCCCAGGCCGGCAAGGTAGTCGAGCCGGCTGGTCAGGCCGACGAAATCCCCGACGCCATCACCATCGGAATCGGCGAACGTCTCGACGTCCAGGCAGTAGATGATGGCGTTCTCGTACCATTGGTCACGTAGTCCCATGCAGCGTCCTTCCATGCGGCGGCCGATGTATTGCCCGCCGGGCCAGTTTCACTGCATGGGTGGATCGCACGGATGATGCCGGACCGGATCAGGCGCCGGGCGCTTTCGCCGGCACGTCCCACGGGAAGTGGATCCAGTCCGACGTATGCCGCCACACGTAGTCGCATTTGACGACGGAACGAGGCTTCTCGTAAACGACCGCGCTGCGGACCTCCGCCACGTGCCGCTCGCAGAACTCCTTCGTTAGCGCAAGGGTGGCGCCGGTATCGGCCACGTCGTCACAGATCAGGACCTTCGCCCCGGCGAAGGCCTCGGGGTCCGGGACCGGTGGAAGCATCACGGGCATGGAGAGCCGCTCGTCCCGCCCGGTGTAGAACTCCACGTTCACCACATGGAGCAGCTTCACCCCGAGCGCGTAGCCCATCGCACCGGCGGTGAACAGCCCGCCCCGCGCGATGGCGAGGATGAGATCCGGGACATATCCGTCAGCCACCACCTGCGTTGCGAGCGCCTGCGTCGCCTCCCCGAAGAGCTCCCACGTCAACCGCTCCGTGCCGTCTGTCGTTGCCACTGCCCCTCCCCTTGCCGAGCCGCAAATGCGTATCGATCTCTCTCCTGCTTATACATGGCGCGTCGCCGTTTCGCCATCGGGAACCGGTCGTTTGCTATGATCATCGGGTTGGACATGCAAACCAGGGATCTTTCTGGCCCGCCGGGATCGGCGGTGTCCGGGTGTCTCCCTGAACTACGGAGGGACTTCGATGAATCGATCCGCCAGGCGACATCGGGACACGCTGCTCAGCGGGCGAGTATCCCGGCGCGCATTGATCCAGGGCACCACGGCAGGCGCGATTGCCGCGACAAGGATCGGCCAGGCCAGCGCGCAGGTCGACGCCACCCCTGTCGCGTCCCCGGTCATGGACCCCGTGTCTCCTCCGGCCCGGTTCGCAACGTCGCCGCAACACGGTTCACGCACAGCCTCGACCGACACCACGATCTCCTTTCGCGGCCTGGATCGGCGCGACCTCGGGGAGGTCCGCGTCGAGGGTTCTGTCTCCGGGGGACACTCCGGCATCCTGGTGGACCATCCCGATGGCCAGGGCGTCAGCTGGATCCCTGACGACTGGTTCGAGCCGGGCGAGTACGTCTTCGTCACCACCGATACGCCGCTCGGCGATTCGGCGGAAGGGCGCCTGACGTTCCGGACCGCCACCCGCACCCAGCGGGTCGATGCGATGGTGGAGCCGCTCGAACCGGAACCGGTGGAGATAGACGAACGTTTCCACACCTATGTCTCGCGCCCGGACCTTACGCCGCCTGTTATCTCGATCACGACGCAGCCGAGCGGCACCGCACCCGGTCACATCTTCCTGACGCCCACGTTGCCGACCGGCAATCATGGACGCATGATCGTCGACGAATGGGGCGAGCCCGTCTGGTTCGACGGACCGGTGCAGCGGAGCCACGCGAGCCTCTGCCTGAAGCTACAGGAGTACAAGGGGCAACCGGTCCTCACCTGGTGGGAAGGCTCGAAGACGCAGGGGTACGGGTTCGGCCACTGGGTCATCGCGAATACCGCGTACGAGAGGATCGCGCATGTGCAATGCGGCAACGGCATCTCGGGACTCGATTGCCACGACCTGGTCATCACGCCGCAGGGCACCGCGATCTCCCTCGCCTACAACCCCATCGAATGGAACCTTGCCGCAGTGGGCGGCGAGTACCAGGACAGCGTGGCGGATGGCGTCATCCAGGAGATCGACATCGAGACTGGCCTGGTCCTGTGGGAGTGGCACAGCCTCGATCACATCGAGCCGGCGGAGTCCTACTTCACGCTGCCCGAAAACGCAGCGGTCCCGTGGGACTACATCCACCTCAATTCCGTCGCGCTGGACCATGACGGCAACATCCTGATCTCCGCCCGGCACACGCACGCCGCGTACAAGATCGACCGGATGACCGGCGAGGTGATCTGGCGGTTGAACGGCAAGAAGAGCGACTTCACGATGGGCCCGAACACATGGTTCGCGTGGGCGCACGATGTCCAGCGCCAGCCAGACGGGACGATCTCCCTCTTCGACAATCACGAAAGCCAGCAGGACAAGGACCGGAGCGAATACTCCCGCGGGCTCTTCCTTGACATCGACGAGGACCTGATGACCGCGTCGGTGGCACGCGAGCTCATCCACCCGACCGAGATCCTCTCGGTCAGCCAGGCGAATCTGCAGCGGCTGCCGAACGGGAACTTCTTCATGGGCTGGGGCAGCGCGCCGGTGTTCTCCGAGTTCGGTGAGGATGAAGAGCCTATCTACAACGGCCGGTTGCCAATCGACGTGCAGTCGTACCGCGCGTACCGGCATGAATGGACGGCGACGCCGGCCGCGCCGCCGGACGTCGTGGCACAGCTCGACGCGCGGGCCGGCATGACGGTTTGGGTGAGCTGGAACGGCGCGACAGAGGTCGCGGAGTGGCGCGTGCTCGGCGGGGAGACGCCGGACGACCTGGCCGAGGTCGCCACGTCGCCTCGCGAGGGATTCGAGACCGAGATCGCCGCAAGCCAGGCGACGGCATGGGTCGTCGTCGAAGCGCTCGACGCATGGGGCCGGGTCATCGGCGTCTCGGAGCCGGTGACGCCTCTCCCGTAATCATCGGCCGGCGTGCGGGATCATCCCTGCGCGCCGGCCAACGCCCCGTTCACCGCGTGCTCGACGGCACCCCGCTCGCCGACGAGGAACAGGTGCTCGGTGTTCCGGACGTGCGAGACGCGGCCGACCTTCACGCCGGCCGGGTTGTGGATCCCGATGCGGGCGCCGACGTAGCGCCGGAAATCGACATCGATGCGCGAGACGTGGCCCT
>DATGPC010000318.1:0-2234 GCA_035305265.1 Thermomicrobiales bacterium
ACAGACCGAGCTTTACCTCGTTCGTCACGGTCAAACAGCAGGAAATGTGCGCGATCTCTTCATAGGCCAGACTGACATGCCACTGGACGACGTCGGCGAACGGCAGGCTATGGAGCTTGGCCGCCGATTCCGGGATATCCAACTCGATGGTCTAATGACCAGCCCATTATTGCGGGCCCGCCGGACGGCAGAGGAGATCGGGAAAGCGACCGGACACGACCCTGTGCTGGTGCCCGGCCTCAGCGAGATCCACTTCGGCAAGGCTGAAGGCCTGACCTATCAGCAGGTCATCCAGCAATTCCCGGAGCTTCGCGACGACCTCGCGAACATGGAGAAGGTCGACTTCGGATTCCCCGGCGGCGAAAGCCGGCGCGCGTTCTACGAGCGGGTCACCGCCACCTTTCTCGGCATCATCGAACGCTTCGCCGGAAAGTCGGTCGCCGCGGTGGCGCATGGCGGCGTGATCGGTACCCTATATGCGCAACTGCATCCGGGTCCACACACGAACATGGCCAAATACGCTGTCCGGAACTGCTCTATCGGGCATCTGGTGATCACTCCGGAACACACGAGGATCGAGCTCTGGAACGACGTAAGCCACCTCACGGAGGTGATCCAGATCAACTAACGTGGGATGATCAGGAAACACATTCGCATGCGTCAGGAGAGAGATCAGGGATGAAGCAACTGACGGTTCTCGGCGGAAGCGCGGCCGGCGTCGGCACAGGACAGGGGTGCTCCGGGTACCTCATCCAGACGGAGAATACGAATCTTGTCCTGGACCTTGGTCCCGGCACGTTACTGGAGCTGCGAAAACACGCTGACTTCCGGAAGCTCGATGCGGTCGTGATCTCGCACCTGCACATGGATCATATCCTGGATGTCTTCGCGCTCCGGTTCGCCCTGGCCTACAACCCGGTACAGCCCCCGAAGCCGGTCCCGCTCTTCCTGCCGCCCGGCGGCCTCGAATTCATGCAGAAGGCGGCGAACCTCTGGGCCGGCCCCGGAGAAGAAGCCGACTACTTTTCCGCGGTATTCGACATGTCGGAATACGATCCGGCAACGGAGATCGAGGTCGGCGACTTCACGCTCAGATTCGCCCCAACGGCCCATATCGTGCCGTGCTGGGCGATCCGGGTCGTGAGTCGCGATGGCTCTGATGATCTCTTCTACAGCGCCGACAGCGGCGTCGATGGTGACCTTGACGAGCTGGCTCGGGGCGCGGCAGTCGCCATTGTCGAGGCGGCGATGCCACCGGATTCGGATCCGGAGCAGATTCGTGCCCTCCACTACACGCCCCAGCAGGCGGCCCAGCTAGCCGAGCGCGCCGGGGCGCGCAACCTGATCCTGACCCATATCTGGGAGGAGACCGATCCGATGAAGCAGGCCGCAGCCGCCCGGGAACACTTCACCGGCCGCATGACCATCGCCTTTCCGGGGGTGACGGCGACGTGGTAGAGGTAACCCGGGTTATTCGGGACGTCGAGGGCGTCTCGATAGGGCACACGACCCTTGCGCCGGCGAAGACGGGTTGCACCGTCATCGCGTTCGATCAACCCGCCCTGAGTGCCGCCGAGGTGCGAGGGGCGGCTCCGGGGACGCGAGAGCTCGATCTTTTGCAGTCGGGGCGACTTGTGCAGCGCGCCGATGCAATTGTGCTGACCGGAGGCAGCGCGTTCGGTCTTCGGGCGGCACACGGTGTGGTGACGGCATTGGCGAATCAGGGACGAGGTGTCCCGACCCCGGCGATCCCGGTTCCAATCGTGCCAGCCGCGGTCATCTTCGACCTCGCCAACGTCACGCCGGAGATCCCGTCTGAAGACGACGGTGCGCTGGCATTCCGAACGGCTACGCCGCTTTCGCAGGTCGAAACAGGATCGGTCGGCGTCGGCACCGGCGCGACCTGGGGCAAGATGCTCGACGAGGACGGCTCCCGGGAGGGAGGCTTCGGCATGGCGCAGGTCGCCGTCCTGGGCGGCACCGTAACCGCCTGCGCTGTTGTCAACGCGTTCGGCCTCGTCCAGCCACGAAATGACGCGCGGGGCCAACTCCTGGAGCAGGCGAATGCCGCGCCGTTCGGCCAGAACACAACGCTGGTCTCCATCATCACAGATGTCCGATGCGACCATGGAACCTTGACGCGCATGTGCGTGGCGGCGCACGACGCACTGGCCCGGACGATCTGGCCATCCCACACGCTGGCGGACGGCGATGTTGCGTTCGCTTCGACGGTT
>DATGPC010000319.1:0-5307 GCA_035305265.1 Thermomicrobiales bacterium
GGCCGGCGTAGATCTCGAAACTCCTGCGCCGATCGAGGCGGGCGTCGCCGAGTTCGACCGCGTCATCACCGAGATGGAGCGGCTCGCCGACGAGGGCGTGCTGGAGGCAGCCGCGAAGGCGATGCAGGGCTAAGGCTTCCGGTTCTAGGGGATCGTGCAAAGAGGAGGGGCCAAGCGGTCCCTCCTCTTGACGTGTGGTTGGCTCAACGCCACGTCCCGATGTCCTTGCGGGCGTCCAGACCGGCCGCCCTGCGCGCCGCCGCATCGGCCCGCATCCATCGGTCGCCGGGCAAGGGCAGGTTGTGGAAGGTCTGCCACTGGACAATGAAGCCGCCGGCCGCGATCGCGCCCAGCACCAGCCACGATGACCAGGGAACGTTGATGTCGTACCATTCGCCACCCCAGCGGATTTCGCGAAGCTGAACCCGCTGGAATATGAGCGAGATGCTGGTCACGACCATGATCGCCCCGGCCGTGGCGGTCGTCGCGATCAGCAAGGTGTTCGGGTGCCGGGCAAGGAAGGTGAGGGTGGCCAGGCCAACGCCGCCAAGAATCGCCGCGACCCAGATGATCGGCTCCGAATCGACGCCAAGGATGCCCATTACACCCATCCCCATCATCGCGCCGAGCGACGCCGAGGCGAGGATCGCCCCGGCGTACCAGTACGTGAACGAGACCAGGGCGAACAGCATCCCGAGGATGTACCCGGCGATCCATTCCGCGATGTCGCTCATCAGGCCCTCACCGAGCCAGCTTGCGACGATGGAGGCGCCAAGGAAGAACCCTGTGATGAGGCCGAAGGCCGGAAGCAGGATCACGAACGCACGGAGACCGAAAAACGCCAGGCCGACGCCGGCGGCGAGGAGGAGGACACCGAGGAGCACAACACTCATGGAATGTCTCGATTCGGATGGGGTGTCGTCGCTGGCAAATTATGTCCCGTTATGGAGCGATTATATGCATTGTGTCCAGCAATTGGGACTGTCTGGCGAAAATGATGGGGATTCGGCTACATTTCGGCATCCCGGGCGCCAGGAAGCCGGATGCTGATTGTCGTGCCGCTGTCGGGACCGGAGCTTGCCGCCCAGATCTTGCCACCGTGGCGCTCGACGATCTGGCGCGAGATGAACAGGCCGATCCCCAACCCCTGCTCCCCGGTGTCGTCCAGGTTCCGCGAGTGGTTGAAAGGGTCGAAGATCGTCGACTCCTCGCCAGGCGCTAACCCCTTGCCCGCATCGGTCACCGAGATGATCGCCGACCCGTTTTCCCGCGCTGTCGAAAGCGTGATCTCCGAGTGCGGCGGCGAGTAATGCACCGCGTTCGTCACGACGTTAAACAGGACCTGCGCGAAGCGGGTGATATCGAGCGGCACCAGCAACGGGTCTTCCCGCGTGTCGAGCCGGAACGTATGGCCGTTGAGCCCGAGTGACGGCGTGGTCGCCAGAAACTCCCGAATCTCCCGGTTGATGTCGAGCATGGCCAGACGTAGCGGGATCGTGTTTGGTCCAGGGTTCGTGACCGAGAACAGGTCTTCCATCAGGTCGGTCAGCCGGGTCGTCGAGGTGTCGATCGCCTGGAGTCCGGACTGGAGGCGTTCCGGGGAGATCGACTGCCTCCGCAGGTCGCGCAGGAGCAGCTGTGTGTACCCCTTGATGCTGACGAGCGGCGTGCGGAGCTCATGCCCTGCCGCCTTCATGAAGCCTTCGCGTGCCCGGACTGCGCGAGCGAGCGAATCGCGAATCTGCGTCTCCTCGATGTAATGGCCGAACTTCGATGCCGCTTCCTCGGCCACCTGCACCTCTTCGTGGGTGTACTCACGCTTGTCCGCGGTGATGATCCAGCTGATCGCGCCGAACGTCTCCAGGGTAGTTGCCGCGATCGGGACCGTTGCGACCGCGTGCACCGGCTCCCCGATGATCGCTTCGACCTGTCGTTGTAGCACTGGCGTGGTTTGGTGAGACGGCTGGTGAAGGAGGGGGAGGCCGCTGGCGATGACCCTGCCGATGCCGTAGTGTCCGGGGTCGGCGTCACCATTGCCACCTGGCTCGATGCCATGCCGGCTGGCGACGACTTCCGGACGCAAAGTGCCATCCGGGGCTCGTAGGTGGATGATGCACCAGTCGGCGAAATCGCGGCTCATGGCCTCGGCGATGCCGACCGCCTGCTCGTGGATCGATGAGGATTGACCCGCGATCAGGGTGATGTCGTTGAGGAGTTGCTGGGAGCGCGCGGCGCGAACCAGCTCCGCGGCGTCCGTGATCACCGCGATCGCGTATTGGCCCTCGACATCGGGCCAGGTCTTCGGCGAGAGATCGATCTGTACGGGGAGAGGGACACCCTGGCCGTCCTGCAGGACGTTGGTGTCTTTCCATCTCGATCCGGCCCGCGCTGCAGCCGTCATCGACACGGTGCGTTCCTGGTCCGTCCGTGGGCCATGGAGGACGTCGAAACTGGCGCCGGCGAGGGACTCTACGTCGTATCCCGCAAGGGTGCCGAAGGCGTCGTTGGTATCCACGATGCGCGGCGGATCGTCCGTGACGTCGAGCAAGACAATCCCGATCCCCGCCTGGAGTATGGCTTCGGCGCGGATGGTATCCGCTCGGTTCGTAATGATGTTTTGTCGCTGCATGTGTTACCGGTGCGGTGCCCCTGTCTCCTTCGCGTCGTGCCAGCCACGTTCCGGGCCGCATTAACCATGCCCTCGGGCCTGTGTTCCGTTCATCCCGGGCGCCACTCAGCAAGGGTACACTTGCATTCTGGTATCGTGATCTGGATGACAATACCAGAATGCACTCGGTAGCGAAACACAGGTCGAGCGAGGATAGAGAGCGGAATGGCCCAGGATGACGTCAGGATGTCGGTGTTGAAGCGGCTCGCGGAGCAGGCGATGAGCGATCCTGCCTTTCGCGCGGTGGCGAGCAGGGATCTTGACGAGGCGCTGACGCTCCACGGCTATGACCTGACCGAGCGAGAACGCGATCTGGTCGGCCAGTTCCGTGCTGCCCTCGAGGAGGCAGGTGTCGATCTGTTCCTCAAGGACGAGATCAGCCTTGACGCGATGTTCGACGATGCAACCCCGGAAGACATCGAGCGGATGATGAAGGGCTGATCCCCGACACCACAGCGGCGCGGACCCCCGAGGTCCGCGCCGTCTTTCGTTCCTGTCCTACATCTCCACCGTGCCGAAGAGCCGGTCACCGGCGTCGCCGAGGCCCGGTCGGATAAAGCGGTTGCTGTCAAGCTCGCGGTCGAGTGTCGCTACGTACACGTCGACGTCCGGATGATGCTCTTGCAGCTCCCGGACCCCCTCAGGCGCGGCAATAATCCCGACGAACTTGATCCATTCGGCGCCCCAGTCCTTCAGGACCGTGACCGCGTCCCGAGCCGATCCGCCAGTCGCGAGCATCGGGTCGAGGACGACTACGAGGTCGTCCGGGCAGTCCCTGGGCAACCGGTTGTAGTAGGAGACCGGTGAATGTGTCTCCTCATCGCGGTACATGCCCAGATGCCAGACCTCGGAGTGGGGGATGATGTCCGCGGCCGGGTCGACCATGCCGAGCCCCGCGCGAATGATCGGTACGAGTCCGATGCGTGGCTCCAGCGCGTATCCGGTCGATTCCTCAAGCGGCGTGCGGTACGGGAAGGAGCGCAGCGGGACGTCGGCCATCGCCTCGTACACCAGCAGGCTCGTCAGCTCGCGGACGAGCTCACGGAACATCCGCGTGTCGGTCCGTTCGTCCGACAACAGCGTCAGCTTGTGCCGGATCAGCGGATGCCCGCTGACATGGAGCTTGGGGAACTCGGCGAGACGGCTTTCCTCGGACATGTGACGACGGTCCTTTCCTTCGCGCGGCGGCGCGCGATCGGGTGCACTACGACGGCAGCAAGCCAAGCTCGCGCATGAGCCCGAAGCCGTCCTCGGTCTTTCCTTCGGGAATGTACTCCAGAGCGACCCATCCCTCATAGGCGGATGCGTCGATCACCTTGAACAATTCCCGGAAATCGATATCGCCGCTCCCCGGATGATGACGCCCCGGGACGTCGGCGATCTGGATATGGCCGATGCGGTCGGCGTGCTCGCGGATGATCGTGATCGGGTCTTCGCCCATCCGCACGGCGTGATACACGTCCAGCTGCAGGGTGAGGTTGGCGATGTCCATCTCGTCGATGAGGTCGAGTGCCGCCCGGACGGTCGGCAAGGCGAAGTCGGGAACGTCATAGGAGTTCACCGGCTCGACGGTCATGTCCAGCCGGTATTCGCCAAGCTCGTTGGCCGCGAAGCGGACATTCTGGAGCAGTGCCAGGTCGTTCTCGGGCGTCGCGTCGGATGCGCCGGCGAGCAGGTTGATGTGCTCCGGCTGGAGCACCCGGGCGTATTCGATCGCGCGCTCCACCCCGGCCCGGAACTCCTCTTGCCGGTCGAGGTTCGCCGCGATCCCGCGATCCCCGGCCGCCCAGTCACCGGCTGGCAGGTTGAAGAGCGCCAGGTGCAGGTTGTGACGGGTCAGCTCGCGCGCGATGTCCGTGGCGGGGAACTCGTAGGGAAACTGGAACTCGACGGCGGTGAACCCCGCGTCCGCCGCTCGCGCGAACCGCTCGAGGAACGGGACATCCGTGAAGAGCATCGTCAGGTTTGCGGCAAGCTTGGGCATCCGGGCATCTTCCTCCCAATGGGAACGTTGCGCATCGCGCATCAACCACGGGTATTGTGCCAGACGTTTCGGCGCTGGTCCGGTCGCGGGTCTGCCCGTTCTGGGCGATAATCGGGCTGTTGTGACGCGAACCCGGAAAGGACCTCTCCACGATGACGCATTGGCCCCGTTTGACGCTTGCTTCCGGCCCGGTTGATGTACCCCACGAAGCGCTGCGCGCGATGCAGCAGCCGGTTGTTTACCATTACGATCCCGTGTTCATCGAGGCGTTCGACCGCACGACAGGCATGATGCAGCAGGTCTTCAACACGACGCACGACATCGTGATCCTGCAGGCCGAGGCGATCGCGGGCATCGAGGCCGCTGCCGCATCGACGATCGAACCGGGCACGCGCGTCCTGAATCTCGTCTCCGGTGTCTTCGGGAAGTTCTTCGAGGATTACATCCGGCGCTATGGTGGCGAGACGATCGAGCTGTCGGTGCCGTACAACGCGGCGATCGACCCCGACGATGTCCGGAGGGTGCTGGACGTCGAGCCGAACATCTCCGTTGTCTCGCTGGTCCATTCGGAGACGCCTTCCGGCACGATCAACCCGGTCGGCGAGATCTGCCGGATCGCGAAGGAATTCGGCGCGGTCACGATCGTCGATACCGT
>DATGPC010000320.1:0-4850 GCA_035305265.1 Thermomicrobiales bacterium
CGCGTTGATTCCCGTGATCACGATTATCGGCCTCCAGTTCGGTGGACTGATGTCCGGTTCTGTGATCGTTGAATCGGTATTCACGCGCCCGGGCCTTGGCCGTTATACGGTCACGGCGATCCAGTCGCGCGATTTTCCGCAGATCCAGGGGATTGTGCTCGTCGTCGCGGCGATCTATGTATTCGTGAATCTGGCGGTTGACCTCTTCTACGCCGTGATTGACCCACGCATTCGGTATGGATGATGACTGAGCAATCCCTGACCCAGCCGCCCGTTGGCCTTACCGGCCCTCGAGACGCGGGCCCCCTGGAAATCAACGCCCGACTCGAGATCTCTGCCAGACGAAAGGCGTGGCGGAAGCTCCGCAGACGCCCTGGCGCGTTGATCGGCGCCACGGTTCTCATCCTCTTTATCCTCGTCGCGATCTTCGCTCCCTTGATCGCGCCGATGGATCCGCTGGAGATTTCGTCCAACCGCCGGGCGGCGCCGTCGAGCGAGCACTGGCTGGGAACCGACGAGGTCGGCCGCGACGTGCTGAGTCGTCTCATCTATGGCGCTCGCGTCTCCTTGCGCGTTGGACTGGTCGCGATCGGCATCGCGCTGACGTTCGGATCGATCCTGGGCATGGTTGCGGGCTACGTTGGAGGTTGGGTCGATGCGGTCATCATGCGCCTGACCGATATCATGCTGGCGTTCCCGGGCATCCTCCTCGCGATCGCCGTCGTGGCGGTCCTTGGACCGAGCCTGTTCAACGTGATGATCGCGGTAGGGGTGGAGTCGATTCCCGCCTATATCCGGACCGCCCGTGGCTCGACGCTCAGCGTCAAGGAAATGGAATATGTGACCGGGGCACGCACGATCGGCAGCTCGTCCATGCGGATTGTCCTTCGACATATCCTGCCCAACGTCGCTGCGCCGCTTATCGTTCTGGCAACGATCGGTATCGCCGGGTCGATTCTTTCCGCAGCCGGCCTGAGTTACCTCGGGCTCGGCGCCCAGCCTCCGACGCCGGAATGGGGGGCGATGCTCAGTAGTGCGAGGAGCTTTGTTCGTGATGCCTGGTGGATCGCGACATTCCCGGGCATTGCCATCATGCTCGTTGTCCTCTCGCTGAACCTGTTCGGGGATGGGTTGCGGGATATCCTCGATCCGCGCATGCGCAATTAGGATTAGGTAGCGCGGCAACAAGCGCCATCCAGCCGAGCTGGATGCGATCACATGATTCGTGGCGGCGCGGGGCGGAGAGCCTGGGGCCATCCGCCCGTACGCGCCGAGCCACTACGCTGACGATCGGGGGACGCTACTCCCTCCTGAATGTGCCCGCGCCGTGGATGTCCAGATTCTCCACCACGACATGGGAGGCGAGGCCGTCCGGATCCATGGTGAACGTCACGGCGCTGTCGGCCCAGCCGTTTTCGCCCGTCGGGGTGTAGACGAAGACGTCACGATTGAAATGGGTGAGCGGGAAGATCATCCCGGCCGGACCGAGCCGCATGGAGAGCGTCTCATCGTCCTCGAACGTGATCTCGAGATCGCCGAAGAAGTCGTTGGCGTAGCTGCCGAGGTAGGCATCCAGGGCGAGCGGCGGGGCCGGATCGTCCGGGGGAACCTGGATGGCGTCCCCGTACGGGGGCGCTGATTGCGCCTCGAGGATGTTCCCGAGGATTGGGAGATAGTCGAAGCGGATGTCGCCGTAGAGGGCGAGATCCAGGAAGTCGAGGCTCAGGGACTCCGCGACCCCGATCGGGTACCCGTTGGTGAGCACGACCACACCGAGGCCCTGGCCCGGCCGCAGGAAAACCGCCGTCGCCGCGCCGAGCGCGAACGCGCCGGAGTGACTCAGGTTGACGCTGCCGTCCGGATCGTACCCGACATTCCAGCCGAGCCCGTAGAAGCCGGGAACCTGGTTGTACGGCGGGTCGGGCATGTTGCTGATGGCGCGGGCCAGGTGTGTCATGCCAAGTGCACCGGCGTCGATCACCTGCGTGCCGTCGACCATGCCCTGCCCGAGCTGGAGGCGAATCCACTGCGCCATGTCCCGTACCGACGAGCTCGCTCCACCGGCCGGAGTCTGCGCATCCGGCTGGCGCTCGAACGCCTGGACCCACTCGCCGTCCTGCTGGACATGGAGCAGCGCGCGATTCTCCCGCGATGCATAGTCGCTGAATCGGAAGCTGCTGTCATTCATGCCGAGCGGGCCGAAAAGCACGTCGTCGGCGAGATCCTCGAACGACTGGCCGACCGCGCCGGCCGCTGCGACAGCGGCCGCGGTGAGCCCGAAGTTCGTATAGGCGTATCCGGCGCGGAACGGATATTCGGGCTCCAGATACCGTAGCCGGTGCAGGATCTCCTCCCGGTTGCCACCGAGATCCTCGAGAAGGTCCCCGGCATGGTCAGCGAGACCGCTGCGATGGGAGAAGAGGTCGGCGATGGTGACGTTTGCCGTCACCCAAGGGTCGCTGAGCGCGAAGGACGGGTCGATGTCCACCATCCTGGTGTCCCACGAAACCTCGCCGTCTCCGACGATGGAGGCAATGACCGTCGACGAGAGTGGCTTGGACACCGAGGCGAGCTGGAAGACGGTTTCCGCATCGACCGTGTTCCCCGTGCCGACCTCGCGCTCCCCGAAGCCGCCGGCAAAGATGACCTGATCCTGAAAGACGACGCCTACCCCGACGCCCGGGAGGCCGGTCCGGTCAATGTAGCCCTGCGCCAGCGCGGGGATCTGATCCACCGCTGCGGCGACACGCCCGGCGGCATCAGGGCCGTCGGTCACGGGTGTCGCCGCAGGTGTTGCGTCCTGTGCGGTGGCGATGGACGCGCTGGCAGCCATGACGGAGCTGGCGAGGCTTGCCGCCGTGAATTGGCGCCGGGAAACAGAAGGGCTCATCGAGGGTTCCTTGACGTGTGACAGCAACGATAAGGGCCCGGAGATCCGATCTGTTTACTATAAAACACCAGCCTCCAAACGCAATAGCTCCAAAGATGTAGCCTGGCTAATCGTCCGCGACGCCGCACCAGTCGATCGTGAGCTGTGTCAGCACGGAGATGGCGGTCAGCAGGTCCGGGATGTGAAGGTGCTCCTCGGGCTGGTGGGCGAGGCTGACGTGGCCGGCACCGTAGGTCGCGGTCGGGATGCCGCCGATCTCGGTGAAGAGGCGCATGTCCAGGCCAGCCGTGAAGCCGATAACCTCAGGCTCGTCGCCCTCGATCGCGGTGTGGGCGGCGCTGACGGCCTTCGCGATCGGCTCGTCCGGCGAGATCTCGGTGGAGGCGAACTGGCCCCCGAACCACTCGACGACCGGCGGATGGTCTTTCAGCCACGGGTCAGCGGCGGCAACGGCGGCGATCCGCTCCTCGGTTTGCCGCATCATGCCCTCGATCGTCTCGCCGGGCAGGAAGCCGAGGCGGCCTTCGGCGATGAGCGTATCCGGGACGGTGGATGCCCATTCCCCGGCGCGGACGACGCCGACGCTGATCGGGAACTTGTTCTCCAGGTGGTCGTAGAGCGGGTGGCTGAGCGTCTCGTTGCGCTCCTGCTCCCAGGCCATGATGTCCTGCCAGATCGGCACGAACTTCTCGAAGGCGCTGACGCCATCCATGCGCGAGCCGCCGTGGGCGGACTTGCCGTGGACGGTGATTCGGAACACGAGCGAGCCACCGTGAGCGACGACGAGCTCGAGGTCGGTCGGCTCGGTGATGACGATCGCGTCGGGCTTGTACCCTCGCAGGATGGTCGAGAGCGCGCCAAATCCGCCGTCCTCCTCACCGGGTGAGGTGTTGAGGAACAGGTCACCCTTCAGCCGCACGCCGAGATCGTCGAGGATCTGCGCCGCCATGATGAAGGCGGTCACGCCGCCCTTCATGTCGAGGGAGCCGAGGCCGTAGAGGTCGTCGCCGTCGACCTCGCCCCACGGGCTGTGCTTCCAGGCGTCCATGTCACCGGCCGGGACCGTATCGATATGCCCCTGGAGCATCAGCGACTTGCCACCACCGGCGCCGGGGCGTTTGCCGACGACGCTCGGACGATTCTCGAAGGTGGCCTGCTCGCCGACGTGGACGACGTAGGGCGCGATCTCCTCGGCGGACGACTCCCACTGGTCGATCTCGAGGCCGAGCCGCTCCATCGCGTTGCGGACGACGGCCTGGACCGGTCCCTCGTTGAGGGTGATGGATTCGGTACCGACGAGGTCGAGGTGAAGCCGGACGATGTCGTCGCGGCGGGCGTCGACGGCGGCGCGGATGTCGGCGGGAGATGGAGTTTTGGGCATCGTGCGTTTTTCCTGTCTTGTCGTGCGTATCACCGGCGTGGGTCGCCGCACACGAGGTGCGGCGGTACGGGTGTCGACCTGCGGGCGATTGGCGAAAGGCTCGCTACCGCTTCTCGCCCTCACGGGCTTGGCCGGGAGCCTTTGGCCATCCGCCCCCTACGGAGTCAGATTCTCCAGGACCTCCGGGTTGAGGATCGCTTCGGGCTGGCGGCCCTGCAAGACCGCGACGAGGTTGTTTGCGGCCAGCTCGGCCATGGCGTTACGCGTCTGGGTCGTGGCCGAGCCGATGTGCGGGATGACGACGCAGTTCGGCATGTGCACCAGCGGGTGATCGGCCGGGATCGGCTCCGGGTCGGTGACGTCGAGCCCGGCGGCGAAGATTTCGCCGCCCTGGAGCGCCTCCACGAGCGCATCGGTGTCCACCACCGGTCCGCGAGCGCTGTTGACCAGGATGGCGGTCGGCTTCATCTTCTTCAGCTCGGCCGCCCCGATGAGATGCCGGGTCGTATCTGACAGGGCGACGTGGATCGAGACGAAGTCGGACTCGGCGAGCAGGGTGTCCATGTCGACGAAGGTGAC